>SUPR01000059.1 GCA_005191425.1 Candidatus Helarchaeota ASGARD archaeon Hel_GB_B | reverse complement strand
CATTAAAAGAATTAGAGGTAGATTTATAAAGTAATGATTAAAAATTAAGTCGAAAAAAAATTCAAATTTGGTAAAACCCCTTATTTATATTTCAAAATATAATTATTATAAGAACATTTGGATGATGAAACTGACCTGCAATGAACGAAATTTGATAAGATTTCAATGATTCTTTGCGCAAATTTCTGACAAATGTTCTTTAAATATTGTTAAAACGAAAGTCGCAAATATTATTTTTAGGTGTTTAAATAACTTTTTAGGATAATATACTGGTGTGAAACATTATAAAAATAAAAAAAGTCTCAAAAGTAGAGTGAATTTATTAAAAATCTGTTTTTTTATTTTTTTAATATATGGAGTTATTTTATTAGTTATTAATATTTTGATAAACAATATACGATTCTCGAATTTAATATTTATAGGAAATATATTAAACTATTTTAAATTTTATACAGCCCTTATTTTTACAATTTTATTTTTTTGTATTGCTATTCTCATCGTAGATTATTTTAGAACGAAAAAAAATACCTCTAAATATTTAAAAAAAATTGAATTAATTATTGTCTTATTGGGTATCACAATAAGTATTACTGAAATGATTATTGGACTGGGTATTATTCCTTCTGAAATTCAAATTATAGTAATTAATTCGATGTTAATAATAGGTATGTGGATACTAAAAATTATAGTATTTTTTGGTATTTGGTCAATAATTATTATTTATATTCTGATTAAAAATTATTTAATTGCAGGAAACTTAAAATATAAAGTTATAAATCATAAAATTATCGGTCAAGCTGTTGTATTATCTAGTAAAAAAGGTTATTATAGGATTATTTCCATATTAGAAGTTTCAAATATCCCTAAAAACATTCAAGTCAGAGAAAATAGACTGTTGATGAAAAATATAGAAAAAATATTTGTTAATAATAACCAACATTATTTACATTACCATCTTACAGCATTATTTAATTATCTTGAAGAGGTTAGTTTTAGTTATGAAATAACAATAGAGAGTAATAAAGTTCATTTAAGATTATTTTTTACAATGGAGGGGAAAAATCTGGAGGAACTTTTAAAAGATTTGAGGTCAAAAATTGATATTATAATCGAAATCTACAAAACATCATTTCCAGAATTGAAATTTACTATTTTAGATGGCGATGCCTTAAGAAAAGCTTGGTCTGATGTAATTGGTGGTATAGGTAAATTTAATATAAAAATTAATGAGGAAGATATTTTAGAAATTAACCAAAAAGAAAAGAAATTATATTTACAGATAATAAAATTAATTGGAAAACCAGAAATTAAGGCATATTCAAAAAGAACTCAAATTGACAATTTAATAATGTCTATATTGGGTAGTAATATTTCAAATGGTAGTTTTATCATTAATTTCCAGCCTTTTGAACTTTATAAATTTAAAAATGGGGAAAACAATCCTTTTTATGACCTTACAAATATCCCCGAAAACGATTTCCGACAAAAAATATTGAAAATTAGACATGTTGAAATAACTGCATTATGGCGGGTTTCTGCATATTTTATTATAAGGTCTTATAATTTTGAAGAGATACAACGAAGTTCAAAAAAAATAATTGCTATAATTGATTCAATATTTAGTGGTAATCAACATTCAATCGATTTAGAAATAGTTAAAAAAAATTTATTATATTACATCTTACCAAAACTTATTATTAGAGATAAATTAGGCAAAGATTCAATATTAACAAGTGAAAGGCTTGCAACATATTTACACTTACCCGAAGAACCATTTCCTTCAATAAATAGGACTAATATCCCAAATTTTGAAATACCACCAAAAGATATTGTAGAACAAAAATTAGTTATCGGGACTGCATTATTTAGAGACAAAACTGATTTATTTCAAGTAGGTCTGGATGTTATGGACCTTAGATTAAATATGTTCGTTACCGGTTTAATTGGAATGGGGAAAACAACATTTGTAAAAAATATCCTGAAAAATATATCGAAGTTTTATCCTGAAATAAATTGGATATGTTTAGACTGGAAAGGTGACTATGTAGAGTTAATAAAAAATAAAGATAATATTCCTATTTTAGTACTCAGACCAGGTTCTATCGAAGCGCCTTTTCAGATAAATATGTTCGACCCTTATGATAGCAATGAGGAAGAGCATGCAAGAAAACTATTTTCAATAATAGTCGAGTTATTTAAATCTGATTTTCAAAACAAAACAGAACTTTCAATCCAAATGGAAAAAGTATGCCGCGAAGTTATAAAAGAAGTGGTATGCGATCCCTCTAAAAGAAGTCTTAAAGCTTTTTTTGAAGAGCTTAAAATTTATCTCCGAAATAATTCAACAAAAAATCCAACAATCCGAATGACTATAAATTCATTAGAAAACAGGTTCGATAGATTTCGGTCTGGAAATTTAAAAAAGATTTTTTATGTAGATAAAACAAATTTCAAATTTCAAAGTTTGATGGACAAGAAGGTAATTTTTGATTTTAACTATTTACTAAGTAATGGTGGGACTAAACAAGATGTCCGATTTCTGATGAACTTAATTTTAAAATTTATATTTGATAATGCTCTTCGCCGTGGGCTAACTCAAGAATTAAAACACATAATTGTAATAGAAGACTCTCAATTATTATTACCAGCGATCTTAAGGGAAGTTGCAGAAACAAATTTGGGTGAAGATATTCCATTATTATTAAGGGGTGTTGGACAAAGTATGATAACAATCGCCACAAGGCCTGAAATAAGTCCAGACATTATAAGTAATTCTGGTATTAAAGTGTCCTTTAGAAGTACTTATGATGCCAAGAAAATTGCAAATTATCAAAATTTGAATAAAGAACAAGAAGAATACTTAAAAATAATGCCAAAAAGAGAGGCTATAATTACAATCCCAAGTTTTTCATATCCATTTAGGATCAGGACAATTGATTCATATTTTGATCATGTTTCAAAGAAAGAAATATATGAAAACAATAAGTTCCATTTTCCCTTTATTTATAAAAATACAAATGATTTAGATATGGACGGTTCAAGTATTCAAAGATCTTCAAAAAATTATATTGAAATAAGTAATTCTACTCAAAACAATAATGAACAACCTAACAACCCAACAAAACGAGGCAAATCTATTGTATATCTTGATAGAAATAATTATATTATTAAAAATAATGAACAAAATTTAAGTCACAATGAAATTCAAAATCAAATTTTTGAAGATAATGATTTTAACCTTCAAGATTGGGAAAAAATTTATTGGAAAAATCTTTCCAGCAAGGGAAAATATTTCTATCTTAAATTACGCGATATTTTGATTAGAAATCCTCTTAATAAATATCAAATTATTGCTAAATTGAATATAAATCTTGAAGAATTTGAACTTGAAATTGAAGAACTGATTGAAAATGGAATTATATCTTCGAAATTAGTGCCCGTTTTTGAAAAAAACAAATTGCAAAAATGGTATTGCTTAAATGATGGGACTGATTATTTGTTAAATGCTGTTAAAAATTTAATCGAACGTGAATTTGTACAACCAGGAATATTTGGTTATGCAGAAAAAGGCAGCTTGTTTGATTATATTTGGTTTACGGAAAATATCTTGATCAAATTATATGTCCAAGAATATAATATGATAAATCAAGATAATTTCAGAAAACAATTTACTGATTTAATGATGGAATCTTGTGAAAAAGAAATAAATCAATTTATTATTATAACAGGCTTTATTTCTGATAAAATTAAAATAAAAAATTGGTTAAATAAATGGAATTATAATGAAATATTTGTATTTAGTTTTAATAATAATGATTGGAATGAATTAGAAAAACTTATAGAAAATGGATTAAATCATAACCTCCAATTTTTAACTTATAATAGTCAATCCAAAAATAATATAGGCCAAGATTCAATGCACTTTAATTCTTTTATTGATAATAAAAAAATGAATGATACCATCAATTTTAATAAAAGATCTTTAGAAAAACTTGATGATTATCAAATTATTGAAGAAATAAAACAAGATTTCTCTGATTATTATCCCGATGTATTACTTGAAAAATTTGGGACTGATTTTCCTAAAGTTGAAGAAATTTCAGATTATTTAGGGTGTAATATTTCATTAGTAGAAAAAAAAATAGCTCCTATTAAAAACTTAAAAAGTTATAAAATATATAATTTAGACAATAATAATTTATATGATATATATTATGGCTGGGCTAATAGAATATCTGGGAAAAAAATACTTAAAAAAAATATAATTGAACAGTTATCTAATAATGATATCAGTTTTAGGACAGACAATAAAGCATTTGACATAGAAATAAATTATGATATATTTTTACCTAACTTTTCCATAATAATAAATTTAATTTTTGAAGAAAATGAAATAGAACAATTAAGGACAGATCTTTCAATTCAAGAGGTGCAATTATCCAATGTCAATATTGTTATTATTTGTTATGATATTGAACTTAAAGAATTAATTAAAAGGAAATTAAAAAATTGGAATTTAAAATTTGAACCTGAAATTCTTAGATATGATTGGAGTGAGATAAAACCTTGGATAAGGCGATTACGAAAAAAATTATGAAAATATAATAAAAAATGGGAAATTTATGTTTCTTGTGGGACTAAGAATTGGTCTAAATCCGGATAATAATTAATGTCACCATCTTTTCCAGGGCTGAACAATGTATAAAGGTGGTCATTTTTTACTCTTGTTAAAAATTGATCAAATGTAATTCGTTCATGAACTTCTTTAAAATTGAAATTGGTACTATTTTTATTGCACAATGAAATAACCCCCAAAAAATATGCCCAGATTTGTTGGTTGCTTAATGCTATTTTATTATGGTCAAATGGGTCTAATAAATGGTATGGTGGGAGATAAATTGCTCTATCGTATCTATCCCAGTCGTATGATATAATTTTGACATGATATTTATCTGGGTTTTCAAACGGAGGGGTTCCTGGTAAAGGTACCCATATGAATGGTATTAATGTATCTATTAATTTATTATTGAATAAAAAGTCTATCTTCTGTAAATTTTCTACCATTGTAGATAATGTTTCTCCCGGATGTCCAATCAACCAAGATGGGGTTAATTTCATTTTAAATTTTCTAATATTTTTTAATGCTTGAAGCTGTTTTTCCCATGATGGTTTTCTCATTATTCTAAGAACTTCATTATTCCCATTTTCTACTCCTATGGAGAGTACTCCTACATCTTGAATCAATCTTTTTATTAACATCAACCGTTCATCATCAGTATAATTTGCTCTTGTTAAGGCAAAATAAATTGGTTGGTTGATTTCACTAGTATATAAATTTACAAGATCCTTGAATTTTTCCAGATGAAGTGGTAAGATAGTATCTGTAAAGTCCATAAATATTCTTTTATGTTTAAAACAGTCATATAGATCATTAATGGTCGAAATTACTTTTTCTGGATCCATAAATCGTACTCCACCAATCCAAAACTCATGATTGACACAAAACAGGCACCGGTATGAACACCCTCTTGAGCTATTAATTGGATAATAAATTAAGGATTTACGTTCTTCTATTGGAATTGCACTGAATAAAGGATTAGGCAATGAATTTAACTCTTCAGTAGTTAAGGGGAGTTCATCCACTGTTTTAAAACTATCAGTCGTTATTCCTCGAACATTTTTTAACGGTTTATTTTTAATTAGTGCGTTTATTAAATTGTAAATAATTTTTTCACCTTCACCGCGTACGACAATATCTAAATTTCCATTACATTCTTTTATTGATTCTTCATCTTGAAAGGTAACATGTTGTCCTCCTGCTATTGTTATTATGTTTTCATTAATTTCTTTAATGTATTTTAGAGTTTCTTTCATCCCATTAAAATTAAATGTATAACAATGTAGTCCTACAATTTTTGGATTGTATTTTTTAATAACATTTTCTACAGTTTCTCTAAGAGAAGATTTTTTTAAATATTTGAAATGTGCAAGATCATGGAACCCAACTTCAAATTCTTCATTTAGAACACCAAGTAATGACAGTCCACCATTTGATAGAGGTAAAAAATTCTTGTCTTGTTGATGTGAAAAGGGGTAAAATACGTCAAATGGTCTGAGAAATGGCTTTTGAGGAGAAATGAGTAGTAAAAAGTCTAAACTTTTCATTAATTCACCACTAATTTATTGTTATCTTTTTTTTCGGAATATAATATTTAAACTCCAACTTTTGCGAAAAATTAATTCTAACTAAAAGAAATTCAAAAAAATAAAAAATATTTTAATTAGATCAGCTATTAGAATCAACAAACACACTTGTAATTAATAGTGAAATTATAGAAATGAGAATATTCTGTATTTTAGCTGGGATTCATCCAACTTTACCAAATGATGAAATTCTTGGAATATTGAAGTCTAGTGATATCTCATATAGTGTTATTGAAAAAGTAGACAATTGTTTAATACTTGATTTGGAAGATAATGGATATCGAGAGATAATTAACAGGGCTGCATTTTGTAAAGGTGTTTATACTTTATTATTTAAATGTAATTTGGATTTCAATTCCATTAAGACTGCAATAAATGATATGGAAATGACTTTTCAAGAACCGCGCGTATATTCTTTTTCAGTTAGAATTGAAAAAATAAAAAAAATGCATAAAAATTTGAGTCATAGTTTAAGTTCAGTCCAATTGGAATCATATATTGGTGCTCTGATACTTACAAAATTTAAAAATAATTTAAAAGTAGATTTAGTGAGTCCTGAATTAAAATTTAAAGGTATTATTGTAAATGGTTCGTTAATTTTTGGAATTGAATTACATAAAAGTAATTCAAAAGAATTTTATGAAAGATCCGGACCAAATAGGCCTTACTTTCATCCCTGCGGTATGGACGCGAAATTTGCAAGGTTAATGGTAAATTTGGCAGAAATTAAAAGTGGAGCAGTTATATATGATCCGCATTGTGGTATTGGTTCCATTTTAATTGAAGCTGGAATATTAAATTATCATGTGATTGGTTCTGATATAAGTTGGAAAATGATACATGCAAGCAAGATCAATTTAAATTATTATAAAATCTCAAATTTTATGATATTTAGAGCGGATTCTCAGATTCTCCCAATTAAAAAAATTGATAACATTATAACAGACCCTCCTTATGGTAGATCATCACCACTCAAAAGTTCATCAATTTTTAAATTATACAAAAATTTTCTATCTCAATGCAAAGATATTATTTATAATAATAATAAAATTGTATTTGCGACACCAAATATTTATGGAAATTATATTGAAGAAATTTTAAAAAAGATGGATTTTATTATCGTCAGAAAATATGATTATTATATACATAGATCACTTATCCGGAATTTGTGGATTATTAGAGTAAAATAATGATGGGTATATAAAATGGAGATTTATTTTTTAGGAACTTCGGGAACAATACCTACAAAAAATAGAAATTTAACTAGTATTGCAATTAAAAGGAAAGGTAAAATTTATCTATTCGATCCTGGAGAAAATTCACAGCAACAGTTTTTTAAAGTAAAATTAAGTTTATTAAAAATTCATTCCATTTACATTACTCATTTACATGGCGATCATATTATGGGAATTCCAGGTATATTAATGTCCTCTGATTTACTAAATAGAAAAGATGACCTTTTTATTTTCGGGCCACCTGGGACTGCCAATTTTATTGATTGCATTTTAAATTCAATTATATTGAACATAAATTTTAATGTCATAGTGAAAGAAATTAATAGACCTGCCATTATTTTTGAAGATAAAGAATTTTTTATTTTAACAGGACTTGCTGAACATGGATGTTTCTGTTTGTATTATATATTTAAAGAGAAACCTAGAAAAGGCAAGTTTAATAGAGATAAAGCTCTTGAATTAAATATTCCAATTGGCCCATTATGGAAAAAACTTCAAGAAGGAGAAGATATTACTTTAAATGATGGAAGAAAAATTTTTTCTAATCAAGTTGTTGGTGAACCGCGTCCAGGTCGTAAAATTGTCATAGCTCTTGATACCAGACCAACTAAGGATATACTAAATTCTGCAAAAGACGCTGATTTATTAATTATGGACGGGACATTTAGTTATAAACTGTTAGATAAAGCATTGGAAACTAAACATTCTACTGTTAAAGAATCTGCAGAACTAGCAAAGCAAGCTGGAGTTAGGAAGCTAGTATTAGTCCATTTCAGTTCGAGATATACTGATATTTCTGAATTAATGGAAGAAACACAAGATATTTTTCCTGATACAATTTTCCCTGATGACCTTACAAAAATTGAGGTAAAATATCGAAATGGTGATTAAATCTTGGTACATATTAAAAATTGGGAACAAATATTAAAACTAATGGAAAATTCTAAACACATCAAAAATGTAGGAATTATTGCTCACATAGACCATGGAAAAACTACTCTCTCAGATATTCTTTTATCAAAATCTGGTATAATTTCTAAATCTATTGCTGGGGATGCCCGCGTACTTGATTTTCTTGACGAAGAACAAAAACGAGGAATTACTATCAAAGCAGCTAATATTTCTTTATTAGCCGATAATTATATAATTAATTTAGTTGATACTCCAGGGCATGTCGATTTTAGTGGAAAAGTAACGAGAGCTCTCAGAGTTATTGACGGTGTAATTGTGGTTGTTGATGCAGTTGAAGGCTGCATGGTACAAACTGAGATATTAACAAGACAAGCAATGCAAGAATTAATAAGACCTGTTTTATTTATCAACAAGATTGACCGATTGATCAAGGAACTAAAGCTAAATGAATCAAAAATTCAAAAAAGACTAGATTTAATTATCCAGATATTTAATAAAATTCTCAAAAATAATTTACCGGATTATTACTACGAAAAATGGAAAATTGTCCCGCATAAAAATAATGTGGTGTTTGGGTCTGCATTACATCACTGGGGTTTTACTTTTAGACAAATGATCCAAACAGGTAAAAAATTTAATAGTATTATGGAAATTTATGAAAAATATGACGATATTTTTAATTATAGAAAATTTGGATATGATTTATTTCCCTTAGATGCTGCAATAATAGATGCTATTATTACAAATATACCTAGTCCTAATTCCGCTCAAAGTTATAGGATTCCTCGAATATGGAAAGGAGACATCAATTCAAAATTAGGCAAAAATCTTGTTGAGTGTGATAGTTCCGGTATTACATTGATAGAGATAAATAAAATTATTAATGATATACATTCTGGAAGGATAGCTGTCGGAAGAATTTTTTCAGGTACTATTAAGATAGGCGATAAACTATTTTTATTGAATAAACAAGATGAATTCCGCGTTTTAAATTTATATATTTATATGGGTGCTAATAAAAATTCGGTAAAAGAAATTAAAGCAGGAAATATTATTGGTCTATCCGGAAATAAAGATTTGTTAATTGGAGAAACATTAATTGATTGGAAATATAAGAATCTTGGTTTTCCGTTTGAACAGATCCATTACAACCAAGATCCTGTCATGACTATTTCAATTGAACCATATCACCCAAGAGAATTGAAAAAAATGGTCGAAATTTTACAAAAAATTAGTATTGAAGACCCCAATTTAGAAATTATAATAAATAATGACACAGGAGAATATCTTATATCTGGAATGGGTGAATTACACCTTGAAATCATCAAAAAAGAAATTGAAGATTTGGGTATTAAAATTATTACAAGTAAACCTCTTGTAATTTATACAGAAAGTATTTATAAAGAGAGTAATATATTAAATTTTAAATCTAATGATGATATGTTTTCTATTGAATATCAAATTAGACCATTAGACCAAAAAATCTTAGATTTATTTCAAAAGGGAACTATCTATCATGATTTACCTCCGGACGAATTAAAATCTATTCTAATTAACTTTCTTGATGAGTCTGAAAATGTAAATAAAGATAAATTAAATTTCTCCATTATCGGGAAAAATAATATCTTAATTACTTATCTTGATACGCACCAAAAAGTTATAAATAAAAAAAGGGACGAATATAACCAATTTTTAATAAATTTATTCAAGTTATTATTGCAAAAAGGCCCGCTAATTAGAGAAAAAATATTTGGGCTTAAAATAATGGTCAATAATAGTATTATCGATGAATCATTACTGAATTTAGGCCCAATTATGATTGTTAAGGAATTTCAGAGTTCTTTTCTAATGGAACTTAATAAATTAAATCCAATCATATTAGAGCCTATTTATAAAATTCAAATTATAACTCCTTCTAATTATATTGGTAAATGCACTTCTATTATCGAGAGTAGGAGGGGTAAAATCGATAAAATTGAGCCTGAAGGGTCTTATTCCAAGGTCACTGGATACATTCCGGTAAGTGAAACATTTAATCTGTCCAATGAAATCAGGTCGAAAACTTCGGGGTGGGCATTTTGGCAAACTGTATTTTCTCACTGGCAAAAAATCCCAGACAATAAATTAGAAGAACTAATTAAAAATAAATGATTAATTGTTATTCCTAATAAAAATAATTCGGATAATTTATTTCTAAATAATAAAAATCTTTTTAACTTAATATTTATTCATATTCCTATTCATTATGCTTAATTTATTGCATTATATCATCCTTGTTCATAATAATAAGTCCATAAAGATATAAAATATAATGAATTGGAACTCCAAATTACCATATTTTACCTGAAATATTTATTTCATTCTAATAATTTATCTTTAAAAGATAAAATCCGCATAATAAGAAAATTTTTCTACATAAATATAATTACATTTTTATGGAAATTTATTTTACACCTAAGACAGTTGCAGTAGTAGGTGCCTCTAGAAATCCAAGAAAAGATAGTAATCATATTGTTCGTAATTTATTATTAAATGGTTCAATTAAAGTATTTCCAATTAATCCATTTGCTGATGAAATATTGGGCCTAAAAGCCTATCCTTCTATCTTGGACATAAAAGAGGATTTAGACCTAGTTATTATATTTATACCTCCAGATAAAGTATTAAACGTAGTTCAAGAATGTGTCCAAAAAAAAGTAAAGGCAATTCTTATTGAATCTTCGGGTTTTAATGAAGTGGGCAATTTCGAATTATTTAATCAAATTAAAAAGATTACAAGTCAAGCTGGAATAAAGGTTTGGGGTCCAAATTGCACTGGCTATACTGACTTCTATAATAGAGTTTTCACTCCTTTTGCTCCTCTTGGAGTGATATTTAAAGGTATTGATATACTTGATTTTAAAGGTAATGTATCTATAGTGTCTCAAAGCGGAATGATGGCAGGTGGAATGATGTTTCAAATAGTAATTGGTAGTACACGTGGAAATTATTTTAGACCAAATAAAATTCTAGCAATTGGAAATAAACTTGACATTAATGAGTGTGATGCGCTTGAATATATTGGAAATGACCCTAATACAAAAGTAATCGGACTATATCTAGAGGGTTTTATAGATGGTAGACGATTTTTTAATTTAGCAAAAAAAGTCATTAAGGAAAAACCTATAATTCTACTTAAAGGCGGATCGTCTAAAAGTGGTTCTAATGCTGCATTATCACATACTGGCTCAATTTCAACAGATGAAAATATTTTGAATGGTTTAATAAATCAAACTGGGATAATTCGCGTTAATGATTTCAACGAATTTTTGGAAACCCTTACTGTATTTTCAATATTATTTCAAAAAAATAATCAAAAAATAAAAATAGGTAACCGAGTTGCAGTTGTTACAATATCTGGTGGCGCTGGTGTAGTCCTCTCCGATAATATAGAAAAGCAAAAAAACCTTAAAATGGCTTCTTATACTGAAAAATCGAAAATTAAAATTGCAAAAAAATTCCCAAAATGGATGAAAACAGGACAGGGGAATCCATGTGACATTTGGCCCGCTATTGAAACCAACGGCGCTCCTATTATTCTCGACATATTAAATATTTTAAATAGAGATGAAAATGTTGATCTTATTATATTAACTATGGTATCTGTCAGTCATAGAGAATGGGATATTTTAAGTAATAAAGCCTTCCTTGATATTTTAAAATCTTATAAAAAACCAATCTTCTTCTGGATTTTTGGCGATTACTCCCAATTTGATAATCTCAGAGGTGTATTCCGCGAAATTGGAATTCCAGTTTTTACTAGTATTGAAATGTTAACAAAAATTTTATCAAATGTCGTTAAATACTTCAGTTATACATCTAATTAAAATAATTATTAATTATTCTAATTTTTATTCATAAAAACAAGTTATTTACATTATATAATCTTTATAAAAACTCCCTTAATCAATTTAAAAAATATCTGGAAATTTTTAATTTAATTTTATCTGTTTTTCATTCCGTTTTTTAATGAAATACTAAAGTACTTAATTAATTTAACAATATATCAATTTAAATTAATTGTATACCAATTTTTTATTCTATAATAAGAAATATAAATTAAATATATCTTATTTAAATAAATAAATATTATAATTCGGTGTAAAAAAAGATTGAGCTTAAAAAACTCTGATATTATCTCAGAATATTTGCGAAATTTTTCTCTAAATGATACATTAGATAAATGTGTAGGAAAAACTCAAAAAACAGTAGTTAAACCTGTCCAAATAAATAATACTTATTTTTTTAAATATATTAATGAATTTTGGACTTCAAAACAAAGACAAGCATCTTCAATACATGAAATTTCTTATAGAGCATGTTTTAAACCACAACTACCTCGATTTTTCATAAAATTTCTAACAAAAAGAAATGATATTGTTTACGACCCCTTTAGTGGAAGAGGTACAACTGTTATTGAAGCTGCTCTGCTAGGTCGCAAAATAATATCTAATGATATAAATCCATTAAGCAAAATTCTTATATATCCTAGATTCTTTGTTCCAGACTTAGATGCAATTAAAGAAAGGTTATTTAAAATCCCTTTAAATAAAAAACTTAAAGCTGATATTGATTTATCTATGTTTTATCATCCTGACACTGAAGGTGAATTAGTATCTTTGAAAAATTATCTTTCTGAACGACAAAAAGATAATGAAGAAGACAATATAGATAAATGGATACGAATGGTGGCTACTAATAGATTAACAGGGCACTCTAAAGGATTTTTCTCTGTCTATACACTCCCACCAAATCAAGCAGTTTCGCCAGAACGACAAATTAAAATCAATAAAAAATTAAATCAAAAACCAGAATATAGAAATATCCGCGAATTAATACTAAAGAAGTCAAAATCACTTATACGAAATCTGACAATCAAACAAATTCAAACCCTTAGAAATATAGGAAGTTCTGCTTTATTTTTAAAAAACGACTCTCGAGCTACACCTGAAATTGATACTAATTCAGTAAAACTTACTATAACTTCCCCTCCATTCTTAAATATTGTTCAATATTCAAAAGATAATTGGTTAAGATGCTGGTTTAATAATATCGATATTAAAAAAATTTCTAAAAAAATTACATTGGCTAAAAATATTAAAGATTGGTCTAATATAATGCAAGATGTGTTTAATGAATTATATCGTATAACCCAAGTTGACGGATGGGTAGCTTTTGAAGTGGGTGAAATAAAAAAAGGTACAATTAAACTTGAAGAATATGTTTTACCTCTTGGAATAAATTCTGGATTTAAGTGTGAAGGAATATTGATAAATTCGCAAAAATTTACAAAAACTTCCAATATTTGGGGGGTATATAACCAATGTGCTGGCACGAATACCAACCGTATTGTAATATTCCATAAAATTAATTGATTTTTTATTATATTATCTTCATTGAATTAATTTAAGTTCAGATTTACTGTAAATTCTTATCAATTTTTTATTACACTCAGAACAGATTGGCATTAAAAGTTTTACCTGGTTCTGACCATCTACACCAACATTATGGACTTTTATTGTAATTGCTACGAACATTCCGCATTTAGGACATGTATAATGAATTTCTTGGATCATAAATATCCACATTATAAATAAAAAATAATTTTTATATCTTTTAAGAAATTATTGCAATATTAATCTAACTAAAAATACAATAAAAAAACAATAAATTATATATTATTGAAAGTTATTTCTCAATTTATTCAAATTCTAATCTTTTGTTAGATATCTGATTACTTGCTATTATTTGATTTTAAGGTATTCTAATAGTCCATGAAAAATTGTTTCTTAAAAAAGATGGTGAATAGCTCTTAATTTCTATCATATTTAGTGAATTTAATTTTTTAATGATATTAGTAAATGTTAAGAAAATTTCCGTCTTTAGATTATCCGTTTTATAGGTGTTTTTTATTTCTTGGATTATATTTTTAATTTTATTTTCTTTTTGAATTAAATCTATTATTTTTTTCTCCATTTCTGACTCAATATCATACTGAACAAAAAAATCTTGGTCTAAATAATAAATAGAATCATTTTTTATGATTATTTCTGGTTTAAAATTTATTTCCAAACCCTCTAATCTATTTAAATCAATACTTAAATCAGAATAGAATGAAAAATGTTCCAATTCTAAGTCCCATTGATAATGATAATCTGGAAAAGTTTTTGTGCTTATTTTTAAACTTAAAATTTCACCACCATTAACTTGAATTGGTAGTTTTATTGGTAAAAATTGCGGTGCCCATGTTGCATAATGGGAATTATCAAGGCTTGATATTTCAATTTTTGGTGCAATATTTAATTTAAAATAAATATGAAATCCTTGTATTAGACCTGATTTTTCAATTTTAAATTTAATAACTTTCGAAAAATAATCTTTTAACTCATCATTTTTTAAATTAATGTCCAATATAATCTCTGGTTCAGAAACCCAATTTTTTGGATTGACATCAAAAACTTCTGATTTATACATAACATTTTTTGTAAAATCGTCAAAATTAATATGAAAAAGGTTTGGATAATTCAAAACATTACATGAATCTAAGAATGTTTGTGGAGCATTTTCAGATGGCGCAATAAATAATTTTCCTGAATAGGGAATAATTTTTCCGTCCTCCTTTAAAAATCTCTTAAGATATTGAATAGTAGACCATAAATCACCTTCAAGTAAAAAATTTGAAATAGGTTCAGAAATTATTACATCAACTTTTTCTGGGATGTCTTTTTTGCTTATACCTTTCCCGTTTTTTTTAATAAAAGTAATTCTATTCGAATAACCATTTAAAATTGAGATCTTTTTTGCAAGTTCAATAATTTCAGTTGGTTCAATTGCATATACATGGCTTGCGCCCGATTCTAAAGCGAAAAATCCTAAAATTCCGATGCCACACCCTAAATCAATAACAATATCGTCCGTTTTTACATTTTGAAATATTGCATGTCTAAATTTTATAACGCGATTTTGGTCTAACAATAAACCCAAATGCCGTTTATAATTATTAAAATATGAAATGACTTGTATTCCCCCTTTTAAATTATTCAAAAGGTAAATATTCAGCTTGAAGTTTACATAAATCATTCAAGATTTGTGCAGCTTGAGTTAAACTATTAACAACTGGATCAGTTAATAATGCTTGTAACGCATTATTTTTAGCCTTTTTAAGAACAACTTCAACAGTTAAATCTTGGATATTTGCTTGATTTCTCATTAATCCAGCCAACCAATAGGTATTTTTCCTAACTTTATACCTTTAATATTTTTATGATATTAGAAATTATATATCAATTTGCGAGAGTTAAAAATATTAAAAATCAGAAAAAATTTAATTCTCGCTTTTATTTTCATTTAAATAATCAATATAAGAAATATATTAAAAATCTTACCAAATTATTAAAAATCTTACCAAATATATAATTCTATTATAAAAATTTTGAGGCAATTAAAATATGGATTTACCTGATTATATAAAAAATCGATATTGGAAAGATTATTTACCACCAGGAATTACTTTAGAAATCGATATACCTGAAGATATGTCTCTACGTGATCTCTTCGTACAAGGTGCAAAAAATTTTGGGGATAAAATTTGTATGGTATATTACACAAGAGAATTTACTTTTAAAGAACTGGATAATTTGACTCGAAAATTTATAAAAGCCCTACAAAATATTGGTGTTAAAAAAGGAGATATTGTAGCAATATGGCTTCCAAATAGTCCCTACTTTGCGATTACCTATTTTGCTGCGCTTTCCATTGGAGCTATTGTCACGGCAATCAGTCCATTATTCGTAGCTAGAGAATTATCATACCAAATCAAGGATTCTGGTGCAAAATATCTAGTTATGCTCGATCGCTTTTTTCGTCATTATCGGAAAGTAGCCGATGAATTAACTCTTAAAAAAGTAATTTTAGTTAATGTTGAAGGTGGGATACCCAAAAAGCCAGAAAAAGGAAATATAATTCACTATAATACCTTAATGGATCAAGTTCAAGAAATTCCAGAAATACCAGATATTCAAATAAATCCAAAAGAAGATATTGCTGTTATACAATATACTGGTGGAACAACTGGATTACCCAAAGGAGCATTGTTAACACATTATAATATTTTATCTAACATATTGCAAATCAAACAAATTTCTGATTATATGAAAAATGAATATATAAAGGGGGATCTTATTGTAATTTCGGTTTTACCATGGTATCACATATATGGACAAACTTGTGAGCTTGCATTATCCCCTTTAGTAGGTTCTAAGGCATTTGTACTGGCACTTTTTGATGTACAAAAAATAATAGAGATTATACAAAAACATAGACCAAATACCATGCTTGGAGTAACAACCATGTTTATTAATTTATTAAATGCTCCAGAAATTAAAGATGTTGATCTTTCAAGCTTGAAATATGCGAATGTGGGAGCAGGCGCATTACCAGTCGAATTAGCTAAAAAGTGGGAACAAAAAACAGGCTTTGCAATGGGTGAAGGATATGGTCTAAGCGAAGCAAGCCCCGTAGTAACAAATTCACCCCCTTGGGCAAAGAAAAAGCCGGGTAGTTGTGGACATCCAATTGCGAATACCTTGGTAGGTATTATTGATAAAGAACATAACTTTCTCCCGATAGGCGAAGTAGGGGAATTAGTTGTTGCCGGACCACAAGTAATGGTTGGTTATCATAATAGACCCGAAGAAACAAAAAATGTATTATTTGAAGCTGGTGGATATACTTGGTTAAAAACTGGTGATTTCGCTAAACTTGATGAAGAAGGATATATTTTTTTAATAGATAGAGTTAAGGATTTAATTAAATATAAAGGGCATAGTGTTTACCCGCGCGAAGTTGAAGAAATATTATATGAACATCCAGCAGTTTTGGAATGCTCAGTAATTGGAGTGAAAGACCCCGAGAAGGGAGAAAATATTAAGGCTTTCATTATACCTACTCCCGAATATAAGGATAAGATTACTGAAGCTGAAATCATTGAATGGGCAAAAGAAAATATGGCGGCATTTAAATATCCTAGATCCATAGAATTTGTTTCTAAATTACCAAAAAGTGCAGTCGGCAAAATATTAAGACGTGTTTTAAGAGAAAAAGATTCTAAATCATAAAATTAGAATAGAAACCTTATTTTAATCAATTTTTAAAAGATATATATCACTTTTTTTATTTAATTTTTATTTATTTCATAATATACTATAAATATTGAATCTGTTGGCTGATCTGGAAAGTTGGTTATAATTAATAAAGAGATTACCGTAAAAACACTCAGATGAATTAATTATTTATAATGATCAGCGAAAAAATAGGATTAAATTTGGAATTAGATAATATATCAATTTCTGGGGTTATAGATAGTTGGCCATTCTCAAAAAGAGGGCTAAAAGCTACTGCAATAGCTTGTTTGAGTGAAAAAACTATTCTAGATGGATGGCATTCTAAAGAAGACACTCCTAAAATCATTTAAAAAGATAAATTAAAAATAATTTTTGATTTATGTTCTGAATTTATCTAATTTATTAATATTTTAAATGAAAATAGTTCCTAAGAATAAAAGCAATTAATATATTTGAAACGATAAATAATTATTTTAAACCGTTCGGATTTAAAGGAAAATTAGACATAACTAGTTTAAGAGGTGGAGGAAAATTTAAGTGGAAAGGGATAAATTTAAAAAGTAGAGGCTAATTTATCTAAGATTCTATCTTCTTTTAAGCAATTTATTCCTTTTATTATATCCAAATAACCCTAAAATCGGAAAATTTCCCTCCTTATCATATTTTTTTAATTAAAAAATCATTATAAAAATATTTTCAATAGAAAAATAAAAATATTCAACAAATGTTAGATATTTTAAATAATTTACAAAAGGTGTAAAAGATTTCAGAAAAAAAATGGAAAAAAGCAGCTCAAACTATTGTTAATGCTGGTAAAATGCCATTCCCAGTATCTGATACTTTAATAGAATTTTTAAAAATGAAATTAACTGAAGAACAAGCAGAATTTATTACGATTTTTAGGCATTCGTCTTTAAATTTAGAACAAATTAAAGAAAAAACTGATAAATCTGAGAAAGAAATAATCGAAATATTAGAAGATCTAATGAAAAATGGAGTAATTTCTGGCAATCCTAGCCGTAGCACTGGTATAATGGTTTATACTTTAATGCCTCCATTTCCAGGTTTAATTGAATTTTCATTAATGAAGGGTAATAAGGGGGAAAAGGAACGGAAATTAGCCAATCTATTTGACAGAATATTTATCGATCTTAGAAATGGAACTCAAAGAAATTATGATGAAGTAATGCCTGAATTTAAAAAGTTCCCTGCGCCCGCACGCATAATTCCTGTAGAGGAAAAAGTTGTGGTTGGAAAAGAAGAGGTATTATTAATTGAAGAAGCATCGAAAATAATTGATCAACATGATAAAATCGCACTTGCACATTGTTATTGCAAGCAGCAAAAAGATCTTGTTGGTGATCCATGCAAGATAACTGATGAAAGGGAAATATGTTTAATTTTAGGTAAAGCGGCCAATTATTCTATTAATTATGGGTTTGCAAGACAAATCTCTAAAGATGAAGCAAAAAAGGTGCTTAAAAAAGCCGAAGACTTAGGGCTGGTTCATAAAGTCTTTCATTCTAACTTAGATTTTAATAAAGGTTTGGATGGAATATGCAGTTGTTGCAAATGTTGCTGTGGAATATTTAGATTATTTTATGAAGGTGTTGTACCTTATCATACCTTAACATCTTATATTGCAGAAACTATAAGTGAAAATTGTATCGCTTGTGGAACATGTGTAGAGAAATGTCCTATGGAAGCAATTAAGCTAGATGATGAAAAAGCAGTAATAGATTCTAAAAGATGCATAGGATGTGGTGTTTGTGCTCATTTCTGCCCAGAAGAAGCAATAAATATCGTTAGAACTGGACCAAGAGAAGTTTTTGTACTTCCACCAAGAATTAAAATTTCATAAATGTTTCCTTTAATTTTTTAAATTAACAGATTTATTGATCAGAAACTTTAAAATACAAAATATATTAAAATTTCAAACCAAAATTGCAAATAATTTTTACATAAAATTAAAAATCTTTAATAATATCTCTCTATAATCATTTATATAGAAAAATAATTTAATTTTATTCCCTCTTTTATAAAATAATTTTTTGAGTAAATCTCTCCCCTTTTTAGATTTATTCTAAATTTATTTTTTAAATTTATTAAGAAAATTATTATAATAGGTCATTTTTCAAAACGGAAAGTCTTTTTAATCCAACAAAATAACATATATTTGCACCAGTTTGCGAAACAACCTGCTTAATCGTTTTAAGTCCTTTAATATCTTTTCTATGTGTAAATAATAATATTCTATCAGGATTAATATTAGCACTTAACCTTTTAACAATTTTTTTAATTCTATTAATATCAGTCATTGATTCTGAATGGAATTGCATTTCTACAAAAACTTGAAATATTGGTCTCAAGAGTTTTCTTAACTTCCAAGCTAAATCTCCCCATTCAATATTGATCTTATTATATAACGAATTCGGGTTCCAATCAAGAGGTAGTAATTCGGACAATACAAAGTCTACTGATTTAATACAACGCACCATTATTTCATCTGGTGGCATACAAGAATCATTCATTATAGAAACATAATTACTATCAAAACTTTTAACTTCATTTACTATATCATTAATAAGTTCTGGGATTCCGTTCTGAAAATGCATTGCATTATTCTCATGGTTTACATCATAACATTTGACTCGATAATCTATTCTATCAATATAAATACCATCTATTTGAAGATTATTTAAAAGAAAATTAACTTGATCAAGTAAATAATCATGCCAACCTGATTTTGGACACATCAATCTTGTAAAAAAATCGAATTTTGGATTTGGATATGCAAGCGGTAAAAATATAGAATTAAAACCAGAATAAATCTTACCCCATTTATTTTTAGCGCTCCATTTCTTTCCAAATTTTTTGTATGTATCTCCTAAAATAGTTAATTCTGTTGCATCTATGTATGGAATAAATTTCATATTATGGTCATGTATTATTTTTATCATTTTCTCCAAATTTTCTTTATTCCAAAAAACAGAATATTCTCCCCAGTTAAGGTTTTTATAATAATCTTCCATAATTATATATTTTATTCCTAATTTTTCTGCAAATTCAACATCTTTTTCAAATAATTTGATTGCCTTTTTACTGGAGGAATATGAAGTAGAATACGTATGATAAACGCAGAACCAAGAATCATTATTCATTTTATTTCATTTTTTGTATTTACTTTTTATATATTCTGAAAATTTTTAATTAAAAATTTTCTTCCAAAAAATTGTTTCTTAAGATAGTTTTTCCAATTTTTGGCGGTGTAATTTATCTAATTCAGTTTTTATAATAGACGAACGATTTATATCAATAGGATGAAAATAAATAAAGACCAAACCAATTATCGTAGCAATTGCTGGTATTATTAAAAATAATATTTTAATTCCAAATAATGCAGATGCTGGTTGAACAGCTGAATTTTTAACATAACCAAAAAATTCCAGAATAAAAGTCGCAATAATTGGCCCAATACTTTCTGCAGGTTTTGTGAACAATGCATTCATTCCTAAGAACATTCCTTCTCGTCGCGACCCACTTTTTAATTCATCTTCATCAATAGATAACGTCATTAAAGGATAATTGAAAACACTATAACCACCAAAAAAGGTAGTCCAAATAAATGCAAACCAAATTAAAAATTCTGTCATGGGATTAATAATTAATATAAATGCTACAAAAGTGCCAATTACATTTAGAATTCCAAATCTTACAATAATTTTTTTCATGCCCCATTTCGGCCTCAATTTTATACAAACATAATTTGACCCGAAACCTACTAAAACAAAAACAAGAAATGCACCTAAAAGTGCTATCTCGTTATTTCCAAGAATTAATAAATAAGTAAATAAATATGTTAAACCAATGGAATTTTTGAATACTTGCGTAAAATTATACCCTAAATAATAAAGAAATGATTTTGTTTTTAAAGTCTTTTTTATAGCTTTTTTAAAGGGAAAAGTCTTATCCTTCTGAAATTCTGGACGTTCCTTACATGTATACGATACTACAATGAAACAAAATACTGAAATTATAGCTATTATTATATTTCCTATTTGAAATGCTACTAAGCCATAACTTTTTAATAATTGAATAATAATTACTGGGATCGCGCTTATAAACATAAAAATATTTGCAATTAGATTAGCCTTATTTCTTTGGTCAATATTAGACGTTATTTCAGGTAGAAGTGCCATCCAACATAGCACAACAAGTGTTAGCATAGTATCAAATGCACATACACTTACAACAAATTGTAAGAATATTAAAATTTGATTTGTATAACTCCATGGAAACCAAATAATAACGAAAATTAAAGCCCATATTGGCCCTCCATATTTAATATAAATTATTCTTCTACTACCCCATTTTATTCTGTCTGTTCTATCCGATAATTGACCTAAAAATGGGTCATTTAAGGCATTAACAATCATGTAAATAACTTGTCCCAAAATGAATAGACTCCAATTTAATTTTAAATCATCATAAAAAAAATCAACATAGCATAAAGTAAACACTCCTGCAAGTAATGTAGTTGGAACTCCACCCAAAGCGTATCCAAATATTTTTTTTAAGCTTAATTTTTCCGAAGAATTTGTAAAATTAATATTCAATTTATTCAAATCCTTATTTCCTAAGTTTTTTAGAAATATTTGGCTTAAAAATATTACTGAAGACTTTTTACAAAATCCTATGCTTTAAAAATAAAACATCTTTAATTTTTATTTTTTTCTACTATTTTTCCGCAGCAATTCTCTATTACTTTTAATACAAGTCCCACCGACCTTCCTAACATCTTTTTTCCTATTTCCATTTCTTTTATTATTCCTTTCACCAAATCTGGAAA
>SUPR01000005.1 GCA_005191425.1 Candidatus Helarchaeota ASGARD archaeon Hel_GB_B | reverse complement strand
GTTTTTAATTAGTTAAGAATAAATTTTCATTTTTAAAATATGGCATGAGATGAAGATACTTGACAAAATATATCTTTATTACTGGCGGTGTAATGAGCGGGATTGGAAAAGGAATTACGAGTGCATCTATTGCAAAATTGTTTCAATTCAGAAATTATAAAGTGAATTTGATAAAAATTGATCCGTATCTTAATATAGACCCTGGGACTTTAAATCCTATTGAGCATGGAGAAGTATTTGTAACAGAGGAAGTTTGGAATTTTGAGCCAGTGCCTGGTTGGAGTTTTAAAATATCAGAAATTGACCAAGATTTTGGGACATATGAGCGTTTTCTTGGAAAAGGAATGAATATGCACCCAATATGCAATATAACAAGTGGTCAAGTCTATCTTTCAGTGTTATTAAAAGAGCGATATGGAGAGGAATATTTAGGTAGGACGCTACAAATTATACCACATATTACTGATGAAATAAAAGCAAGGATTAGAAAAGTAGCAGAGATATTTAAGCCGGATATTCTAATTACAGAAGTTGGAGGTACTGTTGGTGATATTGAAGGAATGCCTTTCCTTGAAGCATTAAGACAATTTAAATTGGAGGAAATGAAAGAAAATTTTGCATTAGTACATGTTACTCTTGTACCAAATTCACTAATTGGAGAATTAAAATCAAAGCCAACTCAACATAGCGTAAAAAAGTTATTAGAATCAGGATTACAACCAGATATTATTGTAGGACGGTCTAATATCAAATTAACAATTCCTATTAGAAAAAAAATTAGTTTATATTGCAATGTTCCCGTTGAAGCAGTTATTTCCAATCCAGATTTGAAGATAATTTATGAACTGCCATTAATTTTTGAAAAACAAGGATTAGGAACTTATCTTGTGAATTTATTACGTTTGCCCCATCGCAATTCAGAAACAGAAGAATGGGAAAAAATCATTGAATTATATAGAAATCCACGCATAATTCTTAATATAGCAATGCCTGGAAAATATACATCAATTGTAGATAGTTATGTAAGTATAAATGAAGCGTTAAAACATGCAGGAGCTTATAATCATTGTGGAATTAATATAAATTGGATTAATACAGAGAAAGTTGAAAAAGACCCATCAATAATGAGTGATATAATGAGAAATATCGATGGAATTTTATTGACACCTGGATTTGGAAGTCGTGGAGTAGAAGGAATGATAGAGTGCGCAAAATTTGCATTACATAATGATATACCATTTCTCGGAATTTGTTTCGGAAGTCAATTATTATATATAGCTTATTGCCGAGATATTTTAAATAAAAAAACAGCAAACACGACCGAAATAAACCCGGATACTGAATTTCCAGTGGTTGATTTACTTCCCGAACAAAAGAAAATTAAACAAAAGGGAGGTACTATGCGATTAGGAGGACACCAAATATTTTTAGAGAAAAATACTATTTTATACGAAGCATATAAAAAAGAAAAGATTATAGAGCGATTCAGACATAGGTTCCATATTATACCAAAATATATTGATAATATAAAGTCAAGTCCTAAAATGATTATTTCTGCCTATGATAAAAACCGGAGAATTGTGAATGCAATTGAACTAGAAGGACATCCATTTTGCGTTGGAGTTCAATTTCACCCTGAATATAAATCTAGATTTGATAGACCTAGTCCTATTTATAATTTGTTTATTAAAAAAGTATTAGAGTATCATAAAAAAAAGTCAATATTAAAATAGTCACAGTCAAATTGATGAAAAATTATGGACATACAAAATTTTTTTTTAAAATTGGACGAAATTGTGGAGCAAATTTCGAAAATAGAGAAGCAAAGAAATGAATTTAATAAAGTTTTAAAGTCAGTTAAAGATATTATAGACCTTAGAGTTTTACCACCCAATTTAACTAAAAATCTGTGGGGAAATAAGTTATATGAGGAAGTAAAAAGTGCTAGTTTAAGAGGATTGAAGATCGCAGGTATTGATGGTGGACTTATATCTAAATCATACCATGGACTTGACATAGTAATAATAAGAGCTGTTGCAGCAATTTTTAATTATGGAAAAATTAAGCCAATGGTAAAATATTATCCATCAGATTATCAATTCCCTATTATTAAAACTTCTTTTGATCCATTCACCAATATTGAGTCAGAATTATTTGCAAATCTTGAACGCATTAATTCAGAAATTGATATTTCGTTAGGGGTATTAAATGAACAACCAGATATAATTCTTCTTGATGGATCTATATTACCACAATTAAGAGAACGTACTGGACTCAAGGCCTCATTATCGAATAAATATAATAAAATTGTTAAAAAATATGAGAGACTTTTTGATGAATGCACAGATAGAAACATTTTTTTGGCTGGTTGCATTAAAGATACAAGGTCATCACATTTTATAAAAATTTTTATTCAACTTCTACCTATTTTAATTAAGAAATATCCTGAATTAAGAGATATTTTAAATTCCGATTACAATTATAGAAAATTATTGGCTCAAAACCGAGATAGTGATTTTTTATTTCGATTTTTGGATGTGGGAGAAAGGTCATTAATATTTGATTATCATGATTTTGCAAATAAATTACCAAGAGTATTTAGTATTTTCAATGACTATTGGGTAGATAAAATCAAAATATTTTATTTAAAGTCAGTACCATTCGATCTGCCATCTAGAATTGAAGTACTTGTCCCAGAAAGTAATAAAGAAAATATTATTAAAATGTGCGACCAAATTGCTTCAATAATTTTGCCAATATCAAACCAACATATTGAATTTGGAGTTCCTAGCGTTTTAATTGAAGCAGATGCTAGAGCTAAGATGAATGAAACAGATATAGATATAGTTTATAATTCGTTATTTGATAAATTAGGTAAAAAGTCACCATTATTATTTAAATTAAGAAGAAATAGACGCCCATTTTGATTCTAAAGTAGTATAAAATTCTTTGATGGTGCTAAATTTTAGCTATTAATTCGACTAAAATTAGTTTATTTTAAATAACTATTTTGGATAATACAAATTAAGAAAAAAATGAGGTACTGATTATTTGCCACATAAAATAGGGACAGTTATTGCTTCTTTTAATGAACCAAATGTAAACCAATTTAGGTTCGTGGTATTAGATAATGTAAATAATAAATCAAATATCCCTATTAGAAGAGGGCAATATATTGAATTAGACGAATCTGATGGAAAATTTATCGCGATAATTCAAGATGTATATAAAACTAATCGATATTTTACAAGAGCAGAATCTGTAAAAGAATATGATACCAAAACAGGGATTCAATCAATTTTTCCTACAGAGTTATGGGAATATACAATAGGAATAGCAAAACCACTTGGCTATTATGACCATGATAACTCAAATTTAGATAGAATATCTTTCCCACCATCTCCAGGAAACAATGTATATTTAGCTGATAAAGAAACGTTAAACAAATTAATAGGATTGGATACAGATAAAGGTCTAAATATGGGTAAATTATGTTTCCATGATGAAATTGATGTGAAAATAAATTTAACAAGGTTCATCCAAAAACATTTAGCAATTCTAGCAATGTCAGGCGCAGGAAAAAGCTATACCACATCAGTCCTAATTGAAGAATTATTAAACCGAAAAATTGAAGACGGAAGGATTTCGATTATAGTAGTAGATGTCCATGGTGAATATGTTTCTTTAGGAAAAAAACCAAATAATAATAATAAAAAAATTAAAGATTTATCAAATCAAGTAAAAATAATAAAAAGTCCATTTATGACGATTAATACAACATATCTTTCAGGATATCATTTTGCAAACTTCCAATCGAATATATCTTCAGCCCAAATACGAGAATTAAATAGAATCATAAATAATTATCGGCGATCACACCCAAATTGTCCTTATTCTCTTAATGACTTAATTTCAGAAATAAATGACGACCCAAAAATGAATATAAAAAGTAAGGAAGCACTATTGGGATGGTTAGACCCATTAGAACATATGCACATATTTTCAGACGAAGAAAATCCTAAGTTATTGGACCATATTGAAATAGGTAAGGCTTTAATTCTTGATCTATCAGAAACTATTAGTATCAAACATAAACAAATCCTAATTTCTTATTTTGCTGAACGACTCTTTAATTTGAGGAAAGAGAAAAAAATATGCCCTTTTCTATTAATTCTAGAGGAAGCTCACCAGTTTTGCCCCGAAGGAAAAGCCATTTCCAAGCAAATAATTGAGACATATGCGAGAGAAGGTCGTAAATTTGGCGCTTCTTTATGTTTAATTAGCCAACGTCCTGTTAGACTATCTACTACAGCTTTAAGTCAATGTGGCACACATATAATAATGCGGATCACTAATCCGTCTGATTTAGACCATATAAAAAAGTCATCGGAACAAATATCAAGCGAAACATTAGGACTTATTTCAAATTTACCTGTAGGCGAAGCATTAATCGTTGGTAACGCAGTGAATTTCCCGGTTCTCGTAAAAATTCGAGAAAAATACTCTAATACTGGTGATTCATTTTTAAATTTGGAAGAAGCTGCTAGATTATGGGAAAAAACACATTCATAACAATTTTATTTTCTCGCACCTATTAATATGTGAAAATGGCTTCTTAATTTTTAATTTTTATCTATATTAATCTAAGAAGTTAAGATGAAAACAATGGTGAGATCTTGATTAAGGTTCTGGAGACTATAAAACAATTGAGAAACGGAGATTATCATATTTTAAATTCAATTGAACGTGGCATGAAAAAATATCAATATGTGCCTTTATCTGCAATTTTTACTTATTCTGGTTATACAAAAGAAGACGTTAATTTTTATCTCAATAGACTGTTGAATTATAAACTTATCGAAATGCAAAAAAACAAATTTATCGGTTATAAATTAAAAATGGACGGATACGATTGTCTGGCTTTAAATGCACTTATAAAAGCAGATATAATAGAAGCATTTGGAAATAAATTGGGTGTTGGAAAAGAAGCAGATGTTTATGATGTTTTATTGTCAAATAGTAAAGAACGCGCAGCTGTAAAAATACACAGAATTGGAAAAACAAGTTTTCATAATGTCAGACGTTATAGAAATTATATTGAAGACAGAAGACATATAAGTTGGTTATATATATCTCGTTTATCTGCAAGTAAAGAGTTTGAGGCATTGAAAATTTTGCATAAAGGAGGCCTTCCAGTCCCAAGACCAATTTTTCACAATAGACATATTATTGTAATGAGTTTTATGAACGGAAAATTATTAGCAAATATTAATTATTTAAAAACACCGAATAAAGTTTTAAATAAAATTCTAGACTTTATTTATTTAGCATTTAAAAATTTTAATATTATTCATTCGGATTTAAGTGAATTTAATATAATGATATTAAACGAACAAAAACTATTAATTTTCGATTTTCCACAGTGGATTTCTGCCGATCATCCACAGTATTTATTTTATTTAAAAAGAGACATATTTAATATTCTAAATTTTTTTAGAAGAAAATTTAATATTATTATTGATAAAAAAGAAATTTTTGATAAATTTGAAATATAAGAATATATTACATCTATTTGGGTGGTTAATATATCATCATCAAAAAAATTGAATATTTATGCGGGAATTGATATAGAGCCAATGAATTCACCGCTAAGTAAATCACCACCCACTTATTCCCTTGCAATATTTCAAGAAGATTTATCAATTTTTGAGAAAAAAAATGTTAGAAAAAAGAAATTATTTGAGTATTTAAATAAATATAATGTAAATTATTTAGCTATCGATAACATTTTTGAATTAGTAAAAAATAATAGCGAATTATATCATATTATAAAGGATTTACCTATTGGAATAAAAATAGTCCAAGTAACCGGTAATCCTGCTATTCCAAATACTTTAAAGCCTTTGAAGATTATTGCACAACAAAATAATATAAAAACGGACTATACAAATCCACTAGAATCTGCTAAAGTATGTATAGAATTAGTAAGGAAAAAAATAGGTTATCTAATTAATCTCTATAAAGATGAAACTAAGATTACTGTCTCAACAGCAAAAATTCCAGGAAGAGGAGGACAAAGTGCAAATAGATATAAAAGAGATCTAACTGGTAGAATTTTAAATATTTCTAGAGAGATTCAAAGTTTATTAGAAAAAAATAAAATAGATTATGATTTATCTTTTAGAAAAAATGAATATGGACTAGATTATAGTCATTTTCTTGTATATTCGGACTATCAGTCCATTTATACATTAATTAGACCGGTTTTTACTCCAAAAATAAAAATAAAAATAAGCCCTATTAAAAAGAACCAAGTAGAATTTATACCATTATCTGGGGCTAGTGCTCCACTTACGAAGTCAAAAAGTTTAATAATAGGTCTGGATCCAGGCATAACGATTGGTGTGGCAATATTAGACCTAAAAGGAAATATTCTTGATATTTTTAGTAAAAAACAAATGAGTAGAAATGACTTAAGAAAGTTAATATTTAATAATTATGGAATTCCATCCGTTGTTGGTACAGATATTATAAAAATACCACGTTTTGTTGAAAAATTTGCAAATTTGTCTCAAGCTCTTATATATCATCCTAAAAAAGTATTAAAAATCCCTGAGAAACATGAATTGGTAAATACATTCCTTAAATCACATAATTCTAACATAAAAATAGAAAATGCCCATGAAAGAGACGCGTTAGTATCCGCCATAAAAGCATACCAATTTTTTGAGAAACGGTTTAAAAAGGTGGACTTGAGAATACACGAAATGAACCTTCAAAATAAAGTTAATGCTGATGAAGTAAAAAAATATATTATAAAAGGTTATTCAATTTTTGATGCTATTTCTCTGGCTTCACCTTCCCTGAATAATGAATCATCTAAACAGAATGATTCCTCTGAATCAGTTATTACTAAAATTGAAAAATATAATAAACAATATTATGTTTTAGAAAATAGAATTAAACGGCTTTATAACCAGAATACAATTTTATTAAATAAAATACATAGATATAAATCTGAAATTAAATCATTAAAAGAAAAAAATGTGGAAATAGACCAACTCAAACACACTATAGATATTCTGAAAAGTGAACAATATAAAGAATTTCGTAAAGAACGATATATTAATTCGCTCCTTAACGAAATTTCTAGTTTGAAAAAGCAGATTCATAAACAAGAATATAAAATTAAAGAATTACAAAATGAAATTACATATAGAGACAAGCATTCTACATTTTTAGAAGAATTGAATCTAATGGATAAATTTTATAATATTCAAATTATCCCAAACTTTTCTACAGATACAATTTTAAATACTAAAATCATAAATGAGATAATTTATATAGATAATATAAGTGGCGGAGGCTCTAATACTGCTCTTACATTAATAGAACGGGGCGTAAAGTGTATAATTTATAATTCAAAAATAAGTAATATGACACATGGAGCAGAACAGGCTTTTATTAAACATAACGTTATTGCAATTCCCTCTTCTGAATTTGATATATATAGAATTAATGATTATATTCTTATAAATAGAAAAAAATTTGATTTAGTCTATAAAAAATGGATAAAAAAACGGGAAAATTTATTATTACAAGAAAAAGAAAAAGAATTATCAAATATACTAGATGATTATCGTAAAAAAAGAATAAAAGAAATACAATAATCTTTAAAAAACAAAAAGTTTTTCTGTAAAATAATTTTAATAGAACTGATATAATAGTATTTTAGTGTGACCATTTTATGGCATTGAATGATGATGAACGGATTCATGAAAGGATTCTTCTACTAAAACATTGTTTTTACTATGATAGCCTTGGTGAAGATGCATCTATAAAATTTATGAACCAAAGAATGGAAGAAAATGACTTGAAAAAAGTCAATACATTCCAAGAAGCGGCATATTTATTAACTGATAGTGAACTTTCAAAGATTTTAAATGGATTACCTGTTGTTTTCCCGTTTAAAGGACAATATTATACATTTAAGAATAATCATCTCTACATACAGCAAGATTCTTCTGATCGAGTTTTAGCTGATTTAGACAGAGTTTTACGCATATATAAAGAAGATGCATGGACTATTTTAAAAATATTAACTTCAGTAGATAAGATTGACCTTGATACATTAAAAAAATATTGTTCACAAGTTTCAATCTCAAATATTGATTATACACAATTATTAGGGGAATTACAAAACAATTATCAATTAATTACTTCAGAGATTATTGGTAATCAGATTATTTGGAAGGTACCAAATGAAATAAAGACAATTATAAGTACTCAACTTGACCGAATTGATGATTTTAACCAATTAATGGAAAAAATTCCCAAGACCTTGACCAGTGAAACGGTAGAGCAGGAAGAAACACGCAAACCAAGTAATAAAGGAAAGACATACATAGATTTATCAGAAGTTTTAGAATTAATTAAAGAAGATAGGACAATTTCTCAATCACCTGAATTAAAAAAAGATGAGAAAAAAATTAAGAAAAAGGAAATCGAAAAAAAAGAGATCGAAGGAAAATCTATCACCGTAGAAGGCTGGATTAAAAAAATATTAAAAAATGATATTACTTTCAGAACAGAAGATGGACAAGAAGTTAGGTTTACATGTAATAGACCCGAACTTATTGCATTTTGTATTGGTCATATCAATAAACAACTTCGATTTTATTTTGATGTAAAGGCAGCTGAACTGGTGTGTCAGAAAGTAGAAGTAGCTGATTGAAATTTAATTTATTTGAAAAAGGAATCTAATGTTTTTGGTTTATCCTTTTGCTTTAATTGTTTTTTTGTCGTTTTTTTAGGAGATTTCTTGGATTTTTGTTCTGGCTCGGATTTTTTCTTAGTACTTTTAGGAGTTTTCTTTTTCACATCTACTACTTTCTTTATTTTCTCTTCTTTTTTAATATCTTTTTTCTGTTTCTCTTTTTTTGTCGTATCCTTTTGAAATGCACCATTTTTTATTTTTTTGTAAACAGGTTTAAAAGGTTCAATCTGGGGTAATGGGATTAATTCTATCATTTCTATATCCTTAAAAAAATCCAAATTTATCGGTAAATTAAATATTAGTTCATTTATTGGATTTATTGGGACATTTAAAATAATTGAATTGTTTTCTTTTTTCAACCAATTCTTCTGTATTGAATAATTAGTAATTTTTCTTGCAGTGTCTATATTACATTTGTCAAAAACTTTTAAACTTAATGCATATACATATTCATCTAATTTTAGAGAATTCTTATTAAACATTCTAAAAGGTAATGTTATTCCTTTAACAATTTTCTTATCAATTTCCAATTAATAATCTCCTTTTTTGTATTTTTTACTGTTTTATATCTATTTTGAAATTATTTCTTAAAAACTTTCAAACTGATTTTAAAAAAATATCTTATGAATATAAAATTCACTACAAATGCTGAAAATTATGTTTCACAAAAAATTAAGGAGTTTCAAGAAGAAAATATAAAATGCCCATACGCAATTGGAATTTATGGCGATTTTATAAAGATTTGAAGTATAACCTACCTAACAATAGGAATATCAATTGCTGAACAATAAAAAATAACAAAAGATAAAGAGTTTCGAGAAATATCAAAATTTAATGGATGTTCGATTTATATAAATAAATCAGCAGAAAAATTGATTAATGACGACGAAATTTTAATTGGAGTCAGTGATTGGTATGTCTATAAAAAATTGGTAATGGTAGAAGCACCGATCATTAAATTGTCAGGAAAAGATATTTGCTCTATATAATTCGGAAAAATCAATTATATAAAAATGAAATAATAGATTAATATCGAATTGCAATCGCAATCGATATCCGAATAAAAAAAATAAATTTTCTTTCAATTATTTTAAAATTTTATTGGTTTCTAAATACCAAAGATAAAGGTCTAATTCTGCTAAAGTAATACCTAATTGATCAGCTAAATTTTTTAAAACACTCTCAATTTCCAAGTATTTTCTTTTGCTTAGACTTTTTGAAGTCGGTTTCTCTATTAACTTATTTTTAACAAGTATATCAATAATATGAAAATCTATGATAGCAAAATCAGTAAAACCTATATTTCGTAGGAAATGGCTCGCCTCCTTATAACCAAGTCCCTTAATATTTTGTACAAACCAATTTCTTAATTCTTGGCCCTTTAAAGAATTTATTATATCATTTAATTTGTCTATAATTTTTCTAGCTTCAATAATATATTTTCCTCTTAAATTAGGATATCTATATCCTAACGATCTCAATTTGGTGATAATATCTTTATCACTAAAAAATCCATTTCCAATTTCCTGTTGTATTTTTATTGCTTTTTCAGCGTTATAATTTGCTGTCAATATACAAAAACATAATTCATTAAAAATGGCTTCATTTGATGATTTTCCAAGTTCTTTAAACTCTTGTATTTTAGAGTTGACAATTTTTTTGATTTTACTGTTTTTTAATAAAGTTTTGATTTTTTTTACCAATGAATTTTCATCAAGCATTTTAATCAAGCTATTTAATTGGTTCAAAGTAAATTATTATTTTATTTGGATGGTGAAATACTTTTAAAATTCTTATTTATAATAATAATAATAAGATTTAAAGTTTTCAATACAAAAAAAAGAGAGGGAAATAATTTTATTATGGAGTTCTAATAGCTAATTTAATATCATCTTTAGTAACAGTTTTTCTCTTTGCATTTTCAGCAATTTTTATAGCTTTTTTGGTTGTATCAATGGCTAGATCCTGTAGATGGTCTAATAGTCTAAGAACAGCATCTGCTGAAACTATATCAGCCAATGCTTCATTTTTCATTAACCTTCTAAGCGCAGTTTTTGTTATTACCTTAACTTCTTCTTTAGATTTTTTAGACACTAACAAAACCCTCGAATTTTATTTACTAATTAAATAATAATTATAAAATATATGGACATAAAGAATATAAAAATTTCTCGCTAGAAATTGCATCTCCAAATATGATTTATCATATTGAGTCATTTCTATATATATTTAGTTTAACTCTTTTCCGACTTAAATGTAAAAATATAAAAATTTTCTTTCTCGAAAAGTTTAATTATACATTTATTTGTAATATTTTATAGAGTTAATAAATTCTTAAATGACGCTTTTTAAATATTTTCAGCCTTTAATAAATGACCAAACTCCTTTAATTTTAAAATATTTTTTCTCAAATGGCAGTAAATGAAGTAATTAATTATAATTTATAATGATCAATTATTTTAAATTTATAAATTATTTCTCAGTAGAATAATCAGTTTTTATTTTGTTCAATTTAAAAAAAATTCAATTAAAAATAAAGTTAATTTAATTTATTTTAATTATTATTTCAAGAAATAATCATAAATTAATTATTAAAATGAAATATATTGGAAACTTATTTATGATAAGAAAGGATTTAAAAAGTAGTAAATTAGAGAGTGATTTACATCATTTATCAATAGGTTTGATATATATGTCAGAAGTAAAAAATTCAATAAAAGGTAAAGTCTGGGTATTTGGAAATAATATAGATACAGACATTATTATTCCGGGAAGATATCTTACAATTAGAGCCCCAGTTTCTATGGCATCACATACATTTGAACCAATTAATGAAGATTTTGCTAAAAAGTTTAGAAAAGGAGATATTATAATTGCAGGTAAGAATTTTGGGTGTGGTTCAAGTAGAGAAGAAGCGCCTTCAGTTCTAAAGACATTAGGTATTGGAGCAATTATAGCTGAATCTTTTGCTAGGATATTTTTTAGAAATGCTATAAATTTAGGTATTCCATTACTTGAAATAAAAGATATCTCTAACAATTTTAAAACTGGTCAATTTGCTGAAGTTGATTTTATTTCCGGAACTGTAAAGAATATAAATACCGAACAAACTTTTGTTGGAACAAAATTACCGCAATTTTTATTAGATTTAATTCAAGCAGGTGGAGCGATACCTGCAATTAAAAAAAGATTAAAAAAATAAATGGGTGAAAAAATGTCAACTATATCCGAGAAAATTTTAGCTTCCCATTCTAATAAAGAAAAAGTTGAACCTGGCGAAATTATCAATGCAAATGTAGATATAATTATGATGCATGAAATGTTAGGTATGAGAGTAATAGATATTTTTAATGAAATAGAGGTCAACGAAATAAAAAATTCAGACAAAATAGTTGCACTTTTGGACCATTGGATACCTCCTGCAAATATAGATACTGCAATAATTGATAAGAATGAGCGAGAGTTTGTAAAAAAACACGGCATTAAAAATTGGTTAGGATGGAACCAGGGAATTTGTCACCAAGTTATTCCGGAGAAGGGTTTTGCGTGGCCAGGGGCACTTATTGTAGGGACAGACAGTCATACATGCACTTATGGCGCTTTTGGTGCGTTTTCTACAGGAGTTGGCTCTACAGATGCTGCAATTTTACTTGCTACTGGGGAATTATGGTTTAAAGTCCCTGAAACAATTCTTTTTAACCTAACTGGTAAGTTAAAACCAATGGTCTATGGAAAAGATGTTATATTAAAATTGATAAGTGAAATAGGAGTTGAAGGGGCTAATTATAAATCTGTAGAATTTAAAGGAAGTGTAATCTCCAACTTAAGTATAGATAGTAGGATGACTATTAGTAATATGGCAATTGAAATGGGTGCTAAAGCGGGAATAATGGAACCTGATAATAAAACATTGAATTGGCTAAAAAACCGCGTCAAGAAACCCTTTAAAATCATAAAAAGTGATGAAAATGCCATATATGAAAAGAAATTTGATTATGATTTATCAGACCTCGACCCACAAGTTGCAAAACCACATAGTCCCGAAAATTCAGTGTCAGTAAATGAAGTAGAAGGAATAAAAATCGATCAAGCATTTATCGGCAGCTGTACAAATGGACGTTTTGAAGATTTGGAAATTGCTGCTAAAATACTTAAAAATAAAAGAATCCACCCAGATACTAGACTAATTATAGTCCCAGCATCCCAAGAAATTTATTTAAAAGCCTTAGACCAAGGAATAATTAAAATTTTAATTGAAGCAGGGGCTTTTTTGAACTATCCCAGTTGTGGCCCTTGTATCGGAGCATACGGAGTTCTAGCTCCAGGAGAAGTTTCGTTATCTTCCTCAAATAGAAATTTCATTGGAAGACAAGGTAGCAAAAAGGCTAAGATATATTTAGCAAATTCAGCAACAGTTGCAGCAAGTTCAATAAAAGGAGAAATAACAGACCCCAGATCAATATAAATAAATTAAAACTAAAATTAATCATTATTTTTAGTTAATTAAAAATATTAGAAAAAATTTGTAAAATATGATAGAAATTTATTGATAAATTCGTTATTTATGATATTATCAGATAATTATTTAACAACCATCTAAGAATCATAAAATTTAATATTATTTAATTAAAAATTGAAATTAAATTTTTATATTTCAAATAAAAAAGAAATATATTAGAAAGAAATATTTAATTATTTTTAGTTAATCGATATTTAACAATTCTATTATCAATCCTTGATTTTGGTTTATCTCTAGAGGGTTTAACTTTTTCTATTAATTTTGATTCTAACAACAATTTTAATGCATGACCAACTGTTCTACTTGATAAAAGTGTTTCATCGATTATATCCTTACGGCTTGTTGCACCCTTTTTATTTAGAACATAGAGAATAAATTTTGCAGAGGGTGGAAGATTGTAGATTGTTCTAAAACTTTTAGATGACACTTTGCTTTCCCAGTTCATTATATCACCTCTTTATTTTTTAAAAGATATTTTAAACCAATTTTTGTAATTAAAAACTTTCTTAATGTTTGATTTTTATTTTTATTTTTTGTTTTTAATTTCATTTTAATTTTCAGTTCGTATAATTAATTTTAAAATATCTCTTATTAATACTACTTCATCATTTAACGTTATAACACCGTGATATAAAAATTTTGCCTATTTCTTTTTTAAAAAATATTGTATTAAAAATAAATAAGGGGCCTATTTTTGTAAGTTTAAGCAGAGAATTGGAAACTTAATTAAACATAATTTTTGGTTTTTGTATTTACATTTCGATTTCCCACTAATATAATTCAAGATTTGGTATTATCTCCTTAATTACAGGAAAATATTATTTTCGAACTGAAAATAAGATAGGTTATAACCTAAAACTTACTGTTAATGATGAGTAATATGTAGTCAGATTTGTTCATAATTAGGTTATTCTATATTGATTGAATACAATAATAATCAATTTTCAAACAATAAAGAATTATATCAAATTTCTTCAGTCTCTATTTTTATTATGCAAATTATTAAATTCTATCCATAATCAGCTAGAAAATAATATTTAAAGCATTGATTTATTTATAAGGTCATTTTTATTACGACTTATTTTGTGTGTTTTTACTTTCGGTGACCTCTCTAGGGATGATTCTTTTAGGAAGAATAGTGAATATGATTAAAAATTAAATACCTGATAATTAATAATCAGACTAAACAAATAACATAGGATTGGATACAATATGGCTCAAGAATATGAAAATAAGATTAAGGATGAATTCTATGGAATTAATTTAACTGATTTATGTAATAATGACCCTGTATTAGGGAATATAATGGTCAATAATAAAATTATGGAATTTAAAATTCCAATTAAATATATATTAAACAATATTTTAATTTGTGGGGATGTATTTTCTGGAAAATCTTCAATTATAAAGCGTTTATTATTACAAATAATTGAAAATACAAATTTAAACCCGATCATATTTGATATAAATAATGAGTATGACAAATTATTGGACTCAAAATGGTTAGAACGCGAAATTTGGTCTATTGAATTTGGAAACGAAAATTTTTCAATTAATCCTTTAGAATTAATTAGAGAAAACGATGAATATTTAGAAATATTGATAGATATTTTTAGAGACACCTTTAATTTAAATATAGAGGAGTCCTTTATTTTAAAAGAATTTATAAAATATTTAAATGACAATTTTGAGAATCCTACTTTATCAGATTTATTATTACTGTTTGAATTGGGAGATGAGGTCGTGTCCATTTTTTCGGACGATGTTTTTAAAAAAGCAATATCTCATTTAAAATCAATTATAACAGGACTAATTCACGGGCCAATCAAAGAAATTTTAGACGTAGAATCTACTAATTTAAACATTAAAAATCTTCAAAATTTCCCAATTGTTATTAAATTTAAAGGTATAAATAAAACGGGTAAGCGGTTTATAGTAAATTTGTTCTATTTTATTCAGTTAATATATAAGATAGATAATCCAGACCCAAAACCGCATTTAATGGTTATTGATCCCATTGATGAAATAAGTTATTCACTATTGCTATTGAATTCAAGATATAATGTAAATGAAGGAATATTAGCTTCATTGACCACACCATTGGATAAAAAAAGGAACCGATTTGCGATTTTTACCAATTATATATTTCTTCATATCTCTTCAGATAATGATATTAATACGATTAAGGAAAAATTTTGTAATAAAGATAATGAATTGCTCTCAAATTTAATAATGGGCCAAGCAATAGTCAATTTTTCTAATAAAAATAATTATAAAGTTGAAATTGATGATTTTTATTTTTAATATTTTAGTTTTTCCAATTTTATGTGATTTTAAAAAAAATGTTTAATTTTGGTTATAATAAATAAGAGATTTTATTATATTATTTGAGATTTTATCAAGACTGATATTTTTTGAATATACTAAATTTTCATCTATTTAAAAAGATATTTTTAAAATGAATATCTATTTATTCATTACTATAAAAATATAAATTGAGAGAAGATTTGTATGCAAATGAACAACGAAATAAATGCATTGAACTCATTATTAACCCGGCGTGGATTTATATGGGGACCTTCACCAGAGATATATGGAGGTCTAGCTGGATTTTATGAATATGGGCCTTCAGGGACATTATTAAAAAATAATATAATAAAAATATTCAGAAGAATATTATTATTTGAGAATTTTATAGAAATTGAATGCCCAAATATAATGCCAAGAATAGTTTGGGAAGCATCAGGACATTTAGAACGTTTTATAGACCCAGTTACTACTTGTATTAAATGTGGCTCATTATTTAGGGTGGATAAATTAATTAAAGAATTATTACCCAACGAAAGTCCTGATGGACTTTCTTTTAGTTCGCTTGAACAGATTTTGCTTAAAAATAATTTGAAGTGCCCGAATTGTGGTGGAAAACTTGGTCATGTTGAACCATATAATTTAATGTTAAAAATCATGATAGCCGGGAATAAGGAGGCATACTTAAGACCGGAAACTGCGACTACAACATATCTTCCGTTTAAACGGCTTTATAGAGATTCTAGGCAGAAACTTCCAATAGAGATATTCCAACTAGGTAAAGCTTATAGAAATGAGATATCACCTAGGCAAGGGCTTATTAGATTAAGGGAATTTAATCAATTGGAGTGCCAAATATTTTTAACAAAACAGCAAGAATATGACTTCGAACGATTTAACACAGTAAAAAATCTAAATATACCGCTATTACCTTGGAAATTTCAGAAACAAAAGAATTTCAAGCCCATTTGGATTAATTTAGAAGGTGCAATTAATGAAAAATATTTAAAAAAGCCAGCATATGCTTATTGTTTAGGACTTGCATATAAAATTTGTAAGGAATTCGGTTTTCTTGATGAAAATATTAGGTTCAGACAACATTCTGACGAAGAGAAAGCCCATTATGCAGATGATGCATGGGATCTTGAAATTAAAACAAAACAATATGGATGGATAGAAATTTGTGGTGTGCATGACCGAACAAATTATGATTTAAAAAGGCACCAACAATTCTCAAAAGAAGATTTGTCCGTTAAAGTAGGCCAACAGAATATAATTCCAGAAATTTTGGAGATTGCATTTGGAATCGAACGATCGGTATATGCAATCATTGACCAGTCAATTACTATAGATGACAAGCATAATCGTATTCTCTTAAAGCTTCCCAATCAAATAGCACCAATTAGGGTTGCAGTTTTTCCTTTGATTAAAAAAGACAAATCTCAGATACAAATGGCAAAAGAAATTTATAATGACCTCCTTAAAAAAGGAATATATTCTAATTATGATGATTCTGGGGCGATCGGTAGACGATACAGAAGACATGATGAGTTAGGAACACCTTTTGCAGTTACAATAGATTATCAATCAATTGAGGATAATACAGTAACTTTAAGGGATAGAGATTCTACAGAACAAATTAGAATTAAAAAGGATGAGATATATTCATATATAAAAACAAAATATGATTAAAACTAAAAAATTATTGTATTTGATTAAAAATTATATCAGCTTCTTTTAATGGATCGGCATTTTCTACTTTAGAAGCAAATATCTCAAGGTCTCCTGTGAAATCACTGCGTCTAATGGTACCTATAATGATTATTTCTTTTCCCAGTAATTCATTTTCTTTGATCTTTAAAGGTGCTTCGTCATACCACTCATGCTCAATTATTTCTTGAGCGGCAATTGCATCAAACCCTAATAAATCTTCAGCTAATTTTCCGCCGACAGTAACTCTTATATTACTGGTTCCATCGTCCAAGACAAAAGACCAAATCATTCGATAGATTATATTATCAATTATCCCACAATTTGGACATTCCCATTTATCTTCAATTTTGACAACCTTTTTCATACAATTAGGGCATGCTTCATATATCGGTTTCTTTTTAAAAACCTTTACTATCGCACCCCGAATTTGAACGAATTCTTTATCTTTTACATCCTTAATAAATTTTCTATTTTCCAAGGAATTATATATAACATTAGAAATATTATTTTCTAAGTTGATATCATTAATTTCCTCGTCCAGTTCTTTAATTTCACCAAATTTACCTATATTTAAACTTATAGAGCCTCTAAATTCATTTATATAACCATTAATAATTTGATATACTTTTCCGACATGGATTTTTTCTATGTCCTCATTCCATGCCGTAAGATTAATACACCCTGTTTCGTCTGCAATTAGAAAATCTGCAATTTTAAATTCGTTGCCGTTTTTAGAAATTATTTGACGGGAATCATTTAATTGTACAACTTTAAATTTAATATTGACATTTTTACTTTTTGGATTGAGTTGGTCAATTTTAAACTCAGTCCCCATATTATTTTTAGAAATAATTAATTTAATTTCCTTATTAATAATAGTATCAATATTTGTATTAATTTCCAAATTACCCATATTATTCTTTTTAACAGAAACATTATCTAATCTAATGGAATCGCCCACTTTATATTTCATAATGTCCTCTGCTTTCATATCCCAAGCACTACATTTTATTGAACCTGTCTCGTCTCTTATAATAACTGGGATGACCTGACCAATAGAGCCGTCACTTCTTTTAAATTCTTTAATTTCACCCATCCAATTAATTGTGCCGTGAACATTTATACCTTTCATCCCAGGTTGAAGATTTTTGATTTGATAAATCTCTATTTTTTCTGGAATATTTTCTAAAAGAGATTGAGGTGGGTTATCAATTTTAGTTCTACGACCTACATGAATTTCAAGTCCATTTTGCCCACTTTTTACTGTTCCATTTTCAATATAGATAGGCATATCTTCTTCTATTTGATGAGTTTCTATAATTTCAGTTTGCCTGTCCCATAAAACGACCCTTATTTGTCCTGTTTTATCTTCAATAATGAAACTACCTACTTTTCCTTCAGTGTTAGTTTTTTTTCGAGTAAATGTTTTTACATCATAAATCTTTTGAACTCTTCCTACTAAATTTACCAGAGTTTTTTGAGGGGTTATATCTTGTATTAAAGTTATTGGCCTTCTAGGTGGCTTTAATTTCTTATCAAGACTAATATCTAGTTCCTCTGCAATTAATTGTAAAGCTCCTTCATCAGTCATTAGTCCATCAAATTCTTTCTTTTTTTTGTTGATTAGTTCCATAATTTCGCTTCGAGTTAAATCAGCTTTTTCGATCAATTTTTGGATATTTTCCTCTAGCTCCATTTAATCACACTTCTTAGTATTTATGTCAATAGTTAATTAAAAATCTTTTTTATTTAATTAATTTAATTATTTACTCTATTTCAAAATAATTATTAATCAGAGTTATATTAATTCATATAATGGGTACTCTTGGTTTAAGAATTCAGACAAAAGCAGGTATTCCAATTTATAATAAAAATTGGTCTGAAAAGAAGTTAAAAGGGTTTGAATCTGAAGATCAGACACTACAAGCCGGATTTATGACTGCAATATTGTCCTTTGCTAAAAGTCTTCAAAATAAAATTGGATTTATTAGATTTTATCCCGAGAAAGAGAACCCAGATGAGAACATTAATCAATATGGAATTGATGCATTGATTTCATTAAGAGAAGACATTGTATTTATAGTATTTCTTGAACCATATATTTTTAAAAACTATTTTGAACTTAAACTCGATTGGATTTATAATTTTATCATAAAAAAATATCTAAATAAAATAGAAGCTGGTGCAAAAATCGAGTTTAGTCTGGAAGAGGAAACTTTTATTGAAAACGTATTATTTGATAAAGTAGCAAAAGAATATATAAATAAAAAAAGAAAAAAAATTGAAAAAATAATTAATAAATTGATTATTAAGAAATTTTCTCATGAAAAAATTTTCGGTCTCGCGATATGTTCTTTTGATAATACAATACTATACACGCATTTAATTGAAAAAGAAGATTTAGAACAATATCTAAATAATATGGGTTTAATAACGAAAATAAAGGAATGGGAATGTCAGTATAAACCAATTTGGATACCTAATAAAGACCCAGTCTTAGTTTCTGTGATAAATTCAGCTATGCAAGTCCCTATTAAACAAGATATTCCTCGCAATGACTTAAAAATCCCATATTTTTATTATATAGTTTCTGATCAAGATGCTTTATTAGGACCTTTAACTGAAAATATTTTACAATATTTAAACCCATTTTTTCTTGAATAAACTCTTGAATTAATGAAACTATTATAAATAATGAAAATGATTTTGAATTTAATGCATAATAAGAATCCATATTATATGTCATTTTAATATCTTTATTCTATATCTTACTATTAACATAACATTATTTCATAAATTAAAATATCATTTATTTCCATTAAATTTTTCTAAAAATCCCTGCAATTGACCATATGGGATTTTCAAGATAAAAATTTTCTAATTAAATGCTCGTAGATATTTGATCCAAATTAAAAAGTGTCATATAAAAAATTCAATCTCTTAAAATTTGTGATGTCTATATCTAAATTAGTAAAATTATAAAAAAAATATAGAAGAGAAGATATGAGTGATAAAAATTTATTTATATCTCTTCTTTGTAGCTAGTAAATACACAATACCAATGGTTGCTATAATTAAAGCAACTAATTTTATCCAGTAATTAGGATCATACATTACCACAGCAAAATTAAAAGAACTTATTATAACTTCAGTTGTAAATGAAACAATAACTATTGAAAGAACTACAAGCGAAATGCCCCAACCCCATTCTTGGTCTTTTATTAAGCCAACACCAGCAATTAGACCTCAAAAGCCAATAGTAATATTTGTATATCCAGTTACATTCGCTAAGTATTGATATTCTGCTGGAAGATAAGGAGTTAATGGGTTAAATCCAATAAAATTCAATATTCCAGTAATTAAAATTAATCCACCAGATAAAATTAAAATAATCCTGTAAAGCCAACTTCCGCCTTTACCTTCACTATCAGACATTTAATATATATCCTTTTTTGATTTTTTATTTTATTTATTTATTATTATTTTTATAAAAATTAGTATATCAGTTGATGTAACATATTATTTTCATGTTATTTTATATATTCTTTGTAGATTTGCTAAAAAGTTCATTGATTTGGCTTTTTATGTAAAAATTTTTTTATATAAATTTATAGGAATTTCTAACTTGAATAATGAAAAAGTTAATTTAAGAGGAAAAAACTAACATATGCCATTTTTTTATTAAAAATCATTTTTTCGGTCTATTTTTTTGCACATTTTATATAAGAAGAAAAAATATGAGATGTTTAGGGATATACTATTTCCTAAAATATATAAACACATAGTTTCTGTTATTAACTTAATGTATAAACAATGAATTATAGAAAAAGAAAAAATATAATAAAGAAATTGCCCAAATAATACTAGTAAATAGTAGCAAATTCTTAGGATATTTATTTAAAGAAAATAGAATATTTAAGTAAAAAAGGATAAAAAAAAGATTAAAAATTAAAACGATCTGATAAAATGGAATTAAAAGTATCGAATTCTTATATTGAGCTTTTAAATAAAGCAGTGTCAAGAGAACTATAGGTATCTATTCAATATATGATCCAGCATTCTAAGATAGAAGCAATGAAAAAATGTATTATTCCAGAAAATATTTTAATGGAAGATACTACTTTTGATATTTTAGCAAAAATGTTTGAGAAAATTGCAATTGTAGAAATGAAACATGCTGAAAGTATTATGGAACGGATTTATTTGCTTGGAAGTGAAGCTACAACAAAAAACGATCCAATTAATGTGGGAAATAGTATAGAAGACTTTCTAAAATTAGGCATTAAAGCAGAGAAAGAAGCCTTGGAATTATATCGTAAAATGCTAAAAGCAACTGCTGAAGAAGGTGATTATTCAACAAGAAGACTTTTTATGGAGATTTTTAAAGAAGAAGAAGACCATTTAATAAAATTTAAGGAGTACTTAAAATAAAATATGGGTGGATATTTATGAAACCAATTAAAGTAGATGATGAATATTTTGAGAATTTAAATAATGCCCTTAATATGGAGATTCAAGCAATTATTCAATACATGGCGCAACATTCAAAGTCAGAAATGCTAAAAATGAGGAAAAAAGCAAGCCCACTTCAAATTATTACGGGTAAAAATAAATATGAAGTATTATCCGCAAAGTTAAAAGAAATAGCAATTCAAGAAATGGACCACGCTGAGAAAATTGCGGAGAGAATAGCTGTACTTGGTGGACGACCTACAACAAAATCAGCACCTCCAAAAATCGGAGATAATTATGATGATTTTCTTAAAAATAATTTAGAAGCAGAACGAGGGGCTATGGAATATTATAGAACAATAATTAAATATGCTGAAAAAAGAGGAGATATTACTACTAAAAAGTTATTTGAAGATATTTATATGGAAGAAGAGGAACATTATTGGTTATTTGATGAATATACAGAATAGACAGCTAACTTTTAAAAACTGTAATTTTTTTATTTTTCATAAGAAGATCTAAATTAAGGACTAAGTTGAGTTTTATGATTAAATGTAAAAAATGTGGAAAAGAATACGAACAGAAATTGAAAACAAGAAATGATCCGGACTTTTGTCCATATTGTGGATGGGCTCAATGGGATCCTATGGGTATGTATAATAAGAATTGGAAAAAGCCAAAATGGTTAGATAAAGAATAATATTAATACAAAAAATTATTCGTAATTTGCATGCCCTTTTTTTAAATCATTCTCGCTAATTCCAATGTAATTACATATTGCACCATAAATTGACTCAAAAAGTACGCAACTATTAAATTCAAATTGAAATCCTTCAGGAGCAAAATCGGCGTGTAATCCCTCCCATTGCTGTTTTTCCCAGCTTCCTTCACGAAAATTTTGTCGACCTTCAAGTCTAATTTTGTTGTCTATATTAGCCCAAAATTCATGTTCTAAGGGCGCTGATGAAACTGCCATGATCATACAGCCATTTTCACTCAATTCTTTTACTTTTTTGGCAGTTGTAGCTATTCCACCTGAACCTGAAACTAAAATAGCAATTTGACCTGGTCTGATAGGTCTGTTTTTAGGTGCATATTTCAAGATTGAAGTCACATAACCATGAGGCATCTGTCTAAGGCGCATTTCAAATGGCGTAATTACAACATTAAATATTTTTCCTCTTCCAAATAAATGAACCGTGTGATTCGAATAATAAAAAAGTATCATATTTGCAATAAACATTTTTATCTCATCATTGTAATTTACGGAACAATTTTTCAAATGTTGTTTCGCGGTAAATAAGAGAGTTTTATAAGTATCTCTTATTTTAGTTAATGCATCTTGAAAATCTTTTAACTGAAGTTCTTTACCACTTTTTATTTTTTGAATTAAAAAATTTAGTCCAGTCCCAATAATTTCCCAGAATACCATTTGGGTACACTCTGAACTTGTACCCATGGGTGCAAATACACTACCTTCATCATAATTAGACAGAATTTTCTTCTTATTATGTTCACCAGGAATTTTTAAGATAAACTCTACATTTCCTTGAGTCAATAACGATCTTTCATTAGCTGTCGCGGCTACAACCGAACAACCAGCATTTTTTGCATAATTAACTTTATTTACTACATAAGGGGTACTCCCAGAAGTACTTATGGCAATAACTACATCTCCTTCTTCTATTTTGCTACCTGGTCCTCCAGGGCCAGCAATTTCTTTGCTAGAATATGGGAAATCCACATTAAATCCTAGTTGCGATAAGCGCATCGCAGCTGTCTTTGCTCCCATAAATAAGCTCCGTCCAACAGATGCAAATACAATTTTACTCTTACCACTATATTCTGGATGACAATATGATATAATAAATTGAATGAATTTCGTTAAAACTTCAGTCTCATTCTCAAATATATAATTCAAATTTGCTTCGATTTGTTCAATTAAATATGCCCAAGTATTATTAAAAGTATTAAATGATTTTTCAAATTTCGTTTCATTTATAGGTACTTTTATTTTTAACATTTGAATCACTGATTTATTATTCAATAAATTGAATATTAGAATTTTCTGACCTATGATTTTTTTAATTAAGGTTAAGGATGTAGTAAGTTTTATTTAATTATTATGTATTAAAAATAGACTGAAAAAAATAAAAGAAAAAAAGAAGTTTCATTTTTCCCATAGACATTTAATGTGATGTATACTCACGAACGTATATTTTCCATCTTTTAATAACGTTAATACTTGGTCAATACAACTGACAACTGTGCCACTTAATATTTCATTCTTTCCTAAATAGATTTCTATTTCCTTATTAATGTAATGTTCGCTAATAAATTTATCAATCATATTTAAACCTCTTAACTTTTAGTATTATTTAATAACGTTATATATACTTATTAGATTTTAGGTAAATTAAGAATATTAATGCTTTTTAAAACCGCGAATTATTTATCTATCTAAAAAACAAAATGAGAATTTTAAATACAATAATATAACATTTCAAGTCCCTATAAAACCACCTACAAACTACTTGATTAATTAAAATAAAAATCAAACTCATTTTTTTAGTTAAAAATAATGCGCAATAATTTCATGAAATTCCAAATTTGAGATTAAAAATTTGTGTTTATTAGAAATTATCAGTAAAAAAATTAATGAACAATCATTATTAATTATTAGACATTTATACTTTTTAAATAATATAGAGATAATTTGAATGTCATTCTATTTGATTGTTAAATGTAAAAAAGTTTATAATTTATTTATTCTTATTAGTATCTAAAATTTTAATTCTTTATTTTTTATTGTTAGTCCAATTTTAAAATAAAAAATTAATACATAATATTTTTATTAGGATATTTTTATTAAACAAAGCAATTAATAAAGCATTTGATTGATAATAATTATTATAATTTCAAGATAATATGGAAAAATAGATGTGATTCTATGCCAGAAGACATTAAAAAATTTCAGATAATAGGAATTTACAAAAAAGAGAGAAAGGAATATCCTTTTAAACAGATAATAATAGCGCAATCAGAGAATTATGCAATTCATAAACTTTATTCGAGGATTGGATCTCGTCATAAAGTAAAAAGATATAATATCAAAATTGAGGAAGTGAATATGATTGAATAAAAATCCAAGTAATCCAGAAAATATACAAGATGCATATACAAGAGTTATAGTAGCACTTAAACAATTAGAAGAACAGGTACCGATAATTCAAAATCAATTAGGGTTAGTTTATTCAAATATTGAAACTTATGAGATTGCAAAAAATACTGTGGAAAGCATGAAGGAACTCAAGGAAAATGATGAAATATTAATTCCCATTGGTAATATAATGTATTTTAAAGCAAAAATTCAAGATCCCAGTAGTTTTATTGTAAATGTTGGTGCAGATATTTCAATTATAAAAACACCTGAGGAAACAGTTGAATTTATTGACAAAAATATAGAAATGTTAAATAATACGAGACAACAGATTGAAGCAGATTACCAAAGGCTATTAAGTGAAATTCAAGATTTACAGCAAAAGAAGGAAGATATATTAAGAGAAGTATCAAGCCAAACATCTGGTCAATTTCCTTCAGGTTAACAATATTATGATTTTTTGTTAATTTCTGGATTTCTATTTTTGTTTCTTTTAGTTTTTAAATTTGAGGGATTATAAAATATGTTTGAAAAATTGAAAAATTCTTTTAAAGATTTTGCGAATAAAATTTCTACAAAAACAATTACAGATGAGAATTTACAAAAGCAATTATCTAAATTTCAAATGGAACTTGTAGGACTAGATATTGCTATTGAAGCTGTAGAAGAAATTTGTGAATATATAAAAGAGAACTATGGGGGAGAAAAAGTTAGTAGATTTTCCAGAAAGAAAACATATGCACAAAAAATTTTAAGACAGTCCATCATAAACATTTTAAATTCCGCTGAAAATGTGAATATTGATTTATTAAAATTATGTGAGGAAAAAAAGAGGGAAGGAATACCAGCAGTCCTTTTATTTTTAGGTATCAATGGGCAAGGTAAAACTACTACTATAGCTAAAATTGCATATTACTTACAAAAAAATAATTATTCATCAGTTTTTGCAGCATGTGATACTTTTAGAGCTGGCGCAATTGAGCAACTTCAAAAACATGCAAACAATCTTGGTATAAAATTAATAAAACATGACTATAAAACAGATGCCGCTAGTGTAGCATTTGATGCTATAGACCATGCTGAAGCTAAAAATGTTAATGTTGTCTTAATAGATACAGCTGGTAGGATGGAAACAAACCAAAATTTGATCCGTGAACTGGAGAAAATAATAAGAGTATCAGAACCGACATTGAAAATTTTTGTAGGTAGCCTATTATCAGGCAATACAGCATATCAGCAAGCAAAAATTTTTAATGAAAAAGTAGGTATTGATTGTTCCATATTAACTATGGCAGATGCTGATATAAAAGGAGGAGCATCGGTATCAGTTATATATTCAACTAAAAAACCAATAATATTTTTAGGGACAGGTCAGTCATATAATGATTTAATCCCATTTAATGCTGAATATTTTGTTGATTTATTATTTCCAAAGCATTAGAAAAGGAATAATTTATGCCAGATATAATTATTTCCTCTAAAGATTTAGCAGGACAATCTATTTTTAAACAATTAACTGAAAATTTCGGTTTTAAAAAGATTAATAAAAAATTTGAGGGAAACGATATTTGGACAAAGAATGAAATAAGATTAATTACAACAAATAGAGAATTACTTTATTGCGACCATTTAGATATTTTAAGAAGTGATTTACTTATTTTCGGAAGTCAGCATAAATCAGAGTCTGGTAGACCATCACTATTAGTACATTGCACTGGTAATTGGGGTGATAATGCTGATTATGGGGGAAGACCAAATGAAATAGCATTCTCTTCAGGGTCAGCTATGAAAACAGCATTAATTGAATTAAAAAATCAAAAGGAACAGTTAGAATTGGATGATTTTGATGTTAGCTTAGAAGTTACACATCATGGGCCAACACAATTAGACACTCCATTAGTTTTCATTGAATTAGGTAGCACACCAAAGGAATGGAAAAATGCTAAAGGCGCTTTAGCTGTTTCTTATGCAATTATTAAAGTAGCAGAATCAAAAAAGGTCTATAAAAATTATATTGGAATAGGTGGTCCGCATTATGCTCAAAAATTCTCTAAAGTTGTTGGTAATCCAGACATAAATTTTACAGTTTCCCATATAATCCCGAAATATTTTATTGATTCCCTTAGTAAAAAAATGATTTCTGAATGTATAAAAAAATCTAAAGAACCAATTGAAGCTTTTGTTTTTGATTGGAAAGGTACAAATTCGATCCAAAGAAAAAAAATAATACCTTTTATAGAATCATTAAATTATAAATATAAAAAAATTAAAGACTTTGAACGAAATTTTTAATACGATTTTATTTTCCCAGTTTCAAAATCGTACTTTATTGTAAATTCATGCCCATTTATACATTTCTGTTTTTTAATTAAGTAATATTTATTAACAGAACTATTTCTATGAACATGCATTAAATCTAATAAGTATATTTTATTACAAATTGGACATAACGCTTCATCTCTAAATGAGTAAAACAAATTATTTTCAGATTTTGGTAGTATTTTCATAGGTAAAATATAATTTATTCTGTTTAATATTGAGTCATTTTCCATAGCTTTGTCTGGAATTAAACCATCTGCCCAAGGATCTATTAATTTTGTCCTTAGTTTGAGTTGCGCCATATTATCGTATGTCCACCACTCTAAAATTTTTTGATGCATTAGTGGGATTAGTTTAGGTTTAAAAATTTTCCCAAATTTGCTTAATTTATTAGTTAATCCGTGGTCTGGAAGAAAAACCGTTATAGTTACTTTTTTTATTTTAGAATTTTGTGGGATAGATATTTTTTTTGAAAAATGGTGTCCATCGTCTATTAAAATAAACTTAACCCGTCTATTTAGGTCTAAATATATATAAAAAGGATGATAATCGTGAATATGAAAAGGAAAACGTTGAATTTTATAAAAAAAGATATTTTGGATACAAATTGACCTTCTTTTTTTTGAGGTAAGAATTCTATAATAAATACCTTCTTCTGGAGAAGCAGGTGGACCACATAAAAGGTACTTTAGTTCAATTCTAATATTTTTAAATTTGTAATCATTTATTATGGATTTATCATAAGATATCTTGTAATTAGATTTATAAAAGCAGAATTTCATTGTATATTCCTTATAATTATTACTGTTTATATTTTAAAACAAAATCTGTTTTATTAATTAAAATATTTCCACAATATAAACAAGAATAAACACCTTCAAAATTTACTTTATACCACTGTTTGCATGATTCACAATAATAATAAAATGTTTTCTCTGTTATATTATTATTTTCTGAATCTTTTGGACTATTTATATAATTTGTTTGTTCCAAATTATTCGTTTTGTCGGTTGCGATATTAATTTTATTTAGTTTATCTTTTAATTTATCAACTTTGAAAATATCATTGATAATATTTATTGTATTTTTAAATTTACTAACTTCACCAGTCCAATTTTTTAAATATTCGTTAAAATTTCTTAAAAAAGTGTTATTAAATTCTTTAAGGATAATACGGATATTGGGAATATTTATATCACACAATAAAATAGTAGAAAAAAGTTTTTCATGTTCAAAAATAATATATAAATTTTCTTGAGAAATTTCTTTAATATTACTTAAATTACCTGTTGCTTCTTTTAAAACATCACTAATTGCTGAGAGAATACTCGTGAATAGGTCGCTATCGATTTTCTGTTCTTTAAATTGATATTCAAAAATAGTAGTACCATTGAAATAAAAAACATAAAGGGCATATAAATGGTCTAAAATATCGCCTAAATTAATAGAGACCTGAGAGTTTTCAATTAAATTTAGTTTCACTTTATCTTTATTTTCTTCTTTTAGGTATAATTGAGAATATAAATAAGTTTTATTGTCCATTGTTGCAAGTATTAAAATAAGTTTATCTGAACCCCTTTTAAGAAATATTATGGGACAATTATTAATATCAAATTCTTCAATATTACTCCAACCTTCTTTAATATATTCATTAAGCAAGTCTTCCTTATATTTAGCTAAATCATTATTCTCAAAAACCTTTTTAGCCTTTTTTATACTTTCTAATTCTCCCGAACTAAAAAAATATCTTGCTTTTGAATTAAATTTAATATATCTTTCAAGGACATTGTAAAGAAGAGGTTCAGGAATTTTCTCAAAAATTGAGTTAATTTAAATCTACCTTCTAAAGCTATGTTTATAATATTTAATTTTCTACTTTTTATTTTATTTTCCTTTACCTAATTTAGGTTCCTTTTCGACCTCCATTTCAAAAGTAGTAGAAAAATACATGCTACTTTCAATTTTAGGTGGAGTAAATCCTGCTCTAACAAATGAATTTTTAAATGCAGTGTACTCAGGATAACCTAAAAAAGTTTTATCAGCAAATAATAATAATTCAGCAGGAGTTATAGCATCTGAATCTTTAATTGGCTGTAATCCTGCAATTTTGGCATTTGTTTTAAGAAGATTTCTAATATTATATAAAATATCAGCCATTTGATCATCAGTATAGTTGTTAAAAAATAAATTAAAAAAACCGCCATCAGCTCTAATGTTTAAATCAAGAAATTTACTTTCGTCCAAAAAGTCAATAGGAATAAATTCTACTTTCTCTGAGAACCCCTTGGCTAAACAATTTTCATAAGCTAAGTCGATCATATTTTCATCTGCTTCTAAAGCATAAACTTTAACTGGGTCTAAATATTCAATGAGGTTGATGGTAGACCAACCTGTTTTACACCCAATATCCAATAAAATTGAATTTTTAGGGAGTTCCCCAATCATAATTGCTTGATATCTTAAATAATTGTAAAACTCAGTTTCAGATAAAGCGTCCCATATTACTAATTCAGGAGCTCTATGAGTATCTTGACCTCTTAAAACATCAGGTAATTGTTGAATATAATTATTTAAAATTCCAAATAAAGGAAGTGCCTTTTCTTGGACCATTTTTTGGGCTCTAGCCTCTTCTTCTAATACTATTTTTCCTTTTACTTTTTCAGGTCTATCAATCCATTTGAATTTTCCACCATCCTTCATTAAAATGTTTTCAGACTCCAAAAAAGATATAAATGCTTCTGCTAGCCTTAAATTTTTATAACCTTGTGCTTCTACTATTTGTACGAAAGATTTTCCTTCATTCAATAATTTATTTAATCCCTCTTTCATTGCCATTTGTTTGAAAAATGTCCTCATCAACCATTTTAAACCTTGCGATACAGCAAATATATCAAAATCTTCCATTCTTATCATTTTTAATTGAATTTAATGAAATCCGTCTTTTTATTGGAATTTTACAAATGAATTGATATTCTATATTAGAATTTGAATTCCCTTAATATTAATGAAATATTTTCAATTTTTAAATTTTTATTACTTTCTTTATTACATTTTTATAATTATCTAACAAAACTTCTATATAACTTCTATATATATATTAAATCACTAAATTACTTGGATTTTTTTAATAAGAAAAATTAAAATACATATTAAAAATAAATATTCCATTCAATTTTATACGAGAATTTTAATCAGAGATATTATTTTGAAAAAATTTACAGACTAAAATCCAAATTAAGTCTTAAGAAGATTTTTTATAGAAACTATAAGTCTAATAATATTAGAATTTAATTACATAATATACAAATTTACTAATACTTAATCTAAAATAATTAAAAAAAGTCTCCAATAATGAAAAAGCCGTTAAATTTAAGAGCTTATCACATACCTTTTAAAAAGGTCATAGAAATTGCTTTTTTTCTTAATATTGTATTTTCAAATATAAAAAAATTCAAGATACAAGTCTTATACTAAAAAAAATAGGTCAGTAATAAGACTGATTGTAATCAATCTAAAAAGTTGGAAAAAATATAAAAAAATACATTTACGATCAAAATTTTAATCTTTTTTAAAAAAATGGAACATTAAGAGAATAAATTAAAAATTAAACAAACTGAATATTATACAAAATTTTAATTTAAATTCATATAAAATAATGAAAACAATATATTAGCAAAATTTTTTCTATGCAAAAGAAATTTGTTAATTTGGTTTAATTTGAAAAATTAAAAAAGGTGGACTAATATTGGACGAAAATATTAAAAAGCATTTAAAATCAATAAGAAATATGATAGCATTTATTATGGGAATGATTTTTTTCATTGGAGGATATATGATTGGTCATGAAGCAATCAATTTAAATATTTTTGGTATGATAGCAGGGGTCGCAGTCATTGCAATAGGAGGAGTATTAGCCGCAGTTGTAAGAAAAATTGCATTAATAATGTCTGAAACATAAAGAATGACCTATTTTAATCTTAAAGTAAAAAAAAATCATTTCTCTATTTTTTAGTTCCATTAAATTGTATCTTGGCTAATTTTACAGATAGAAATTGGATAATTACATTAAAGAGTAATAAATTTTCAAAAATTATTATCAAATTACAGATTTTTTAAATTTAATTTCACATAAAAGTCTCAAAATAATGAAAAAAGAAAATAAAAAAGGAGATTTGATATATAAATACACAAAAATCACAAAAACAAATTTGTATTACATCCAAATATTCACAATACCTCTTATTCTGAATGTCCGCAAAATTGCCATTATAATATTAGTATCAATTCCAATTGAGTCTGCAATCTGGGTAGCATTTTTCTTATAAGGGTGAATTTCATTCAAGATCATATCACAATATTCAATAGGGACATGTAATTTGTTTATAAACATCCCAAATCCTTTAGAGTCTCTCAATAAAGTATTATATAGATTAATACCTCTATCATCAGTATTAAAATAAAAGTTATCAGGACTTTCAATAAGCGTCATTAACGGAGGTGGTGGTGTTTTTTTCAATAAATCTTGGACATTTGCTTCAATTATTTCTCCAATGCCCTCTAATTCTCTTAAATTGCCACGCCATGTCTTCAAGAATTCAGCATATGTTTGTAAGATTTCATAAAGAATTTTTTCTAATGTTGTCCTAAGTTCTTCCATCTCTTCGCTATTTTTTGTATTGCAGACCAATGCGAGAACTAAATCAGGGCTATATGCCATTAATACTTTTGAGTCACCTTTTTCAATGACTTTAAGTGGCTCAGAAGATGGGAGTACTTCTTTACTAAAATTGTCAATAGCAGTTAAAAATGCCGTTATTAAATCTTGGTCTATTTGGACAACCCCAAATCTTTTATGATATATAGTCTGCCCACCTTTGTAAATGACATACAAATCATAGAGGTTCATTTTTATTACACCATTAATATATGAAATTTTAAAAAAGATTATTGTGTAATCAATATTAAGTTAAAAATACCATCTTTTATTAATTTTATTTTTGTCGTTTCTAATTAAATACATTACTAAAAATTAGGAATTTTTTTAAATAATTAAATTTCTATTAAAACGTAATAAAATATATAAAAGCAAATAATTTTTAAAAAAGGGATTTTAATAATAAAAATATCTAATAAATAATGATTTGATATAAAGATTTAAGGAGCAATAATTACGATGTCAAACTTGGTAATTGAAGGACTTCTTTTAATAGTACCCATCATTGCTTTTATTATTGGGTTTCTTATAATATGGTTTAAACAAAATGTTAAAGGGATTAATGAAGTAGTGGACGTGATTGTAACAAGTTTTTTAGATGAACGTGGCTTTAAATTAGCCGATTTACAAAAGAAAGTTGACTTACCAGAGCCAGCAATAATGAATTCCCTTAATCAATTAACAAAATCAGGCGTACTTATTAGAAGAGGTGCTTGGTATAGATTAAATGACCCGCTTGTCTTTCTATCTGAAAAAGATATGATCCGAGCTAGTAGATTAACTAAAGATGATAATCTCTTATATGCAGCTTATCAGAACCCGTTTTTATCACATATAGAATTCTTTTTAATTTATGGGTTTTTTGTAGGGGCTGCAATCTTTGCAATGGTAGTATTTTTTGTTCCTGAGTCAAAAGGATGGTTAATTAGTTTGATTCAGTCTGCTACTGGACATGTACCATCGGACTTGGATATTGGAGCAATTTTATTATATATTATCATGATAGGCCTTATATTATCGGACATTTCAGATGATCTTGTTAAGATTTGGGGTAGAGAAAGGTTTCAAGTGGTAGTAGGAGCTTTATCAGGTATTTCATATGATGTAAGTTATTCAGATGAATTATCAGGGAGAATAATGCGAGGTGGTATACGAAATATTGATATAGATATAAGTGGTACTCAAAAATTCTTGAATTATTTTCTCCCAATTCCTGTAGGAAATATCCGTATTTCAAGTTCTACTATCAGAGAACCAACTGAATTAACAGGAAAAAGCAAGGGAAAAGCAAAATCAATATCAAAATCAAAAATAAAGGTGTTCAAGAATATGCCATATCCTCGAGAAATGTTTTTCGTATTAAGGTCATTACAGCTTAAGAGCCTTGGATGGAGAAAACGAAATGCTAAAACATTAATGCTTTGGCGTAGTCGTGGATCTGCAATGGTACCAGCATAATATAAAGAGGTGATATAAATTGGCAGATATTGATGAAGAAGGAGAAGCTCTTTTAAAGGATATAGAAAAAGGATATCGGTTTAGATGGCAATTCCAATTAATATTAGTAGGTATAGTAATTGGAGTAGTAGTAGTTGCTTTTATTGAATTGAATAGACTGGGTTTTATAAATACAGGACTCTATACATCAACTCTAATTACAATTTGGATTTTAGCATTTATTTGGCCAATATTTGTAAAAACAAGAAATAGATTATATAGAGCTACATGTATGGGACTATTTTTTGCAGCAATATCAGCATTTATTGCATATCTATTTTATATTTATTTCATGACAAGTGCATATTTACCTTCAACGCCCATTTTATTAATTGCATTCTGTGTTGGAATAGGTGCGCAACTATTTGAACATTTAAATCCAAGAATATTAAAAAATAATATATGGGGCTATATTGCAATAGGATTACTAAGCGCTATATTTGCAGTTTGTACATATTTCTTTCTAGTTGATTTAATGGGAATACCAGGGATTTATCTTTGCGTTGTTCTCTCAGTTCTATTCGTTTGGTCGTTAATTCCAGAAGAACCCTATTAATCTTCTATTTTTTTAACCAAAAATTGATTTTTTCGATTTTTTTTAAATATTTTTGTATTGATAAGATTTTTAATGAGTAATATTAAAATAAAAAAACACCAATTTATCATTAAATCATTATTTTCATGATTTATAATTTAATATAATAAAAAGTATAGATATGATATGGATTGTTAAAATATAAAGAGAGTGATTTTTATGTCCATTGATTTCGAAAAAATTAAAGAAAAACCAGAGAAACAATATAAAATTGAAGGTACAATTATTTTAAATTATAGAGATACGGTGCAATCTCAAAAAAGTGAGATTGAATCTCAGAAACGGAAAATAAATGAACTTAATAATGTGGTTTCAAAATTAAATACTGAAATAAATGATTTGAAAAATAAATTTAAAGAAGAAATAAACAAGTTAAACAATGAAATCCAGGAAAATATAAATGTTAACAAAATGTTAAAAGAAGAAATGGATAAAACAAATGAAGAATTTAAAAATATCGAGAATAATTATAAAAATCAGATAGAATCTTTAAACGTAGAAATTAATGAGAAAGATCAGCAGATAGCTCAATTACAAGAATCGTTAAATGGAGCAGAAAAAGAAATTAACGAACTAAAAACAAATTCAGAGTCTGAAATTAACAAACTAAAAACAAGTTCAGAGTCTGAAATTAAAAAGTTGAATGCAGAAATAAATAATTTGTCAGATAAAAATTTTAAACTGGAAAGTGATTTAAAAAACCTTCAAGAGGAAAAAGAGAACCTATTAAAAGATTTGAATGAAAAAATTGAGTCTTTAGAAAATGAGAAATCTGAATTAAACCAGAAAATTAGTCAAATGGAAAAAGATTTTGAATCAGAAAAAAAGAAATTGGAAGAAGAGAAAAATAATGCATTAGAAGAGCAGAAAAAAACTCTTGAAACAGAATTTAATAAAAGGATAGAAGAACTAGAAGATCAACATAATAAAGAACTAGAAGATTTAAGAATAAAATATGAAGGCTTAAAACCAACTGAAAAAATGATTAAAGGCAAAATGGATATCATTTATTTAAAATATAATGGTAAGGAATTTATTACAGTACCAGAGGTTTCAGGTGATGGTATCTTCTTAACATTAGATAAACCAAAAGAAAAATGGATAATGACATGGACAAAGAACATTGGTTTTGTGGAGAAAAGGTCTGCAGAAAGAGTGGCTAGAAGTATAGCAAAAGCTGGCTGGCAAAGTGTTGTAGGTGGAGCAAGATATGGTCTAGGATATTCGCTTGAAATTATTGGAGAAGATAACATTCCAGAACGACTTTTAAAGGACCAACATGAATATAATGAATAATTTTTTACAATCAATTAATTTATCTTATTTTATTTATTTTGTTTAAAATCTGGAGAGAGATAAGTTCGTGGACATCCATTTTTATAAATATCATGGTTTAGGAAATGATTACATAATTATTAATATAGATGAAAACAAACTCCCAGATAATTTTAGGACTAAAAGTTTATTAGCAAGAAAATTATGTCAAAGACATTTTTCTATTGGGTCTGATGGAATTTTATTTGCACAATCTCCAACTTCAGACCAATTTGATTACCAAATGCAAATTTTCAACCCGGACGGTTCCGAAGCTGAGATGTGCGGAAACGGTATTAGGATGTTTGTAAAATATCTTTATACACATAATATTAAAAAGAAAAAATACTATAAAATTGAAACAAAAGCAGGGCTGATTGTTCCAGAATTATTGTTTGAGAACGGAGAAATTGTTGGTATTAAAGTTAATATGGGAACTCCTAGACTATTAAGATCACAGATACCAATGATTGGACCTGAAGGTAAAGTCATAAATGAAGAGTTTATTGTTGATAATGAGGTAGTCCATATAACGTGTGTAAATATGGGCAATCCGCATTGTATAGTTTTTGTTGATGATATAAATGAAATTGATATAAATTTAGGGAGAAAAATTGAGATTGATAAAAAGTTTCCTGACCGAATAAATGTAGAATTTGTACAAATCTTAAACAAAAAAGAAATTAAAATACGGGTATGGGAAAGAGGGGTCGGAGAGACTTTAGCTTGTGGGACTGGTGCATGTGCCTCAGTTGTAGCTGCAATACTTAATTCAAAAATTGAAAATAAGGCAATAGTTCACTTAAAAGGGGGAGAACTTGAAATTTTTTGGGAGAATCGTACAGATGTCTACATGACTGGACCCGCAGAAGAAGTGTTTGAGGGGACAATACACATTATAATTTAAAAAAGAAAATCTATTTTAATTTTTAATTGAATTTCAAAGTGTGTTAAAATTGAAAATAGAAGGTAGTAGTAGGTTAAAGTCTATAGGTAGTTATGCATTTGCGGATGTAGATAGATTAGTTGATAAACTAAAAGAGGAAGGAATCATCCCCACAGATTTTGGAGTGGGAGACCCAAAAGACCCTACGCCCGAATTTATCAGAAAAGCTGCTAAAGAAGCTATTGATAAATATAAATCGAGCGGATATCCGAGCTATATTGGGTCAGTTGAATATAGAGAAACAATTCAAGAATGGTATAAAAAAAGATTTAATATAGATCTTGATCCAGAAAAAGAAATAGGTTCGACCATAGGCTCTAAAGAGGCTATTTTTAATTTTCATGAGTCTATTATAAATCCAGGTGATATCGTATTAATACCCAATCCAGGATATCCCCCATATGAACGGGGGACTATTTTTGCTGAAGGAGTCCCATATTTCCTTCCATTATTAGAGGAAAATAATTTTTTACCTGATTTTAAAAATATTGATCAGAAAATAATTAAAAAAGTTAAACTGATTTGGATCAATTACCCGAATAATCCTACAGCAGCGATGGCACCTGAGAAATTTTTTAAGGAGGTTATTGATTTTGCTCATGATAACAATATTGTAATTGGATCAGATGAAGCATATACAGAGAATTATTATAATGAAAAACCAAGAAGCATTTTAGAATTTACCAGAGAAAATGTAATAGTATTTCATAGTCTCTCAAAGCGGAGTAATATGACAGGCTATCGTGTTGGCTGGGTTGCAGGCGATGAAAATGTGGTATCCTTATTTAAAAAAGTTAAGACAAATATAGATTCAGGAACTCCAAGATTTATTCAAGAAGCAGCTATTGCAGCTCTTAAAGATGAAGAACATGTAAAAAAGATGCGTGAACTTTATGCTATAAAACGAGATACTATGATTGATGCTTTTACGAAAATTGGACTGCCTAAATGTATACCTAAGGCAACTATTTACATTTGGCAGAAAGTTCCAGAGGGCATGAATTCAGTTGACTTCGCAAAAAAACTACTTTCAGAAAAAATAGCAATTGTTTGTACTCCAGGTGCATGGATTAGTAGGGAATTTAATGGGATTAATCCTGGTGAAAAGTTTGTTCGATTTGCATTAGTACCGACCGTAGAAGCAACTAAGCAAGCTGCAATTCGATTAATTGAAAATTATAATTAGTAGGTTAGAAAATTAATTTATTTTCTCTATTTTTTCAATAGACCCATCTTTTAGGTAGATTATTTTACTTGTTGCCATAGCAACAACTGGATCATGAGTGACAATGATAGTTGATACATTTGAATTTTTAATATAATTGATTATTTCTTCTCCAGTTTTTGTGTCAAGATCGCCAGTAGGTTCATCTGCAAGAATAATTGAAGGATTGTTTGCTAGTGACCTAGCAATTGCTACGCGTTGTCGTTCTCCACCACTTAATTCTTCAGGTCGGTGGTTTTTTCTATTCGTTAATCCAACTATCTGTAAAAGTTCTAATGCTCTTTTATTTCTCTCTTTTTTCTTTATTGATGCAGCCATCATTGGTAAATCAACATTTTCAAATGCGCTTAAAACTGGAATTAAGTTATAAAATTGGAAAATAAAACCGATTTTATCGCGTCTAATTTTTGTCAGTTGTTTTTCATTTAAACTATTAATTTCAGTACCTTCAATGTAAATACTTCCAGATGTAGGTTTGTCCAAGGCACCTATTAAGTTTAATAGTGTGGTTTTACCTGAACCTGATGGGCCAACTATTGAAATCAATTCACCTCTCTCAAGAGAAAAAGATACATCATTAAGTGCCTTAACTTTTATTTTTCCTAATTTATATTCTTTTGATACATGTCTGACCTCTAAAATTTTATCTTTCATATTATCATCTTTTTGATCTAATTGCATCAATAATACTTATTCTATTAGACAAATAGGCAGGTATTAAAGAAGATATTACTGTAAATACAAATACCAAAAAAATTGTCAAGACAATTAAATTATAATCGATGGTAAATATTGCAGGTAAAAAATAAATAAATGGAAAATAATTTATCATAATAAAGCCAACGAAAATTCCTGTTAACGTACCAAATAATAAACCATAAAAGCTTATTATAAAACATTCAGAGAAAATCATTTTTATAATTTCATTTTTACTAATTCCTATGCTTCTTAAAATTCCAATTTCTCTTTTACGTTGATGGACATTCATAAACATGGTAATAGCTAATCCAATTAATGAAATTAATAAAGAAAATAGTAAAATGTTTGTTAAAGTACCATTTATTACTTTTATTATACCGCCATATTCTTCAACTCTGGATCGAGCAGTCTTTATATCATCACTATCTAAATTTACGCCTATTTTTGAATATACTTGAGTCTTCAGAATTGAAATTACTTTTTGATCATTATATATACTATCTAACCCCAGCCAATAAGCTATTGTCCTACTCCCAGCATATGAATCATATTCTGAGGCATTTATACCCATTAAGTTGAATAATGTTTTCCAAGATATTATTACAGCCATTGCATCCCAGTAATCAACAAAAGTAAATCGTAGTCCAGGCATCCGTCCAAAAATTCCGACCACATTTAATTCGGTATTAAATGAATCTATACTTAAATTTACCTTATCTCCACATTTAATATTGGTCTCTTTAGCTAATTCATATTGAATAATTGTACTATTTTCTTGGTCTAATAAATGAATGAATTGATCAATTGAGATACCTTTTGGCTCAATAAAAGTTAATAATGTATTTTTAGAATGCAATTTGGCGTATTCAGTCGTATTAATTATAAATAAATAGATGCTTTCAGAAAAATTTTTGTTATAATTAATAGAAATCCATTCTACATGGACAGGTATTACTTCCTTAACATGGTCTATTTGTTTTATTTCATTGCTCATATTTAAATATCCAAAAACATGTGTGTTCCATATTTCACCAATTTGTATATCTCCGCCAAGTTCTAATTTTGCTCCGGGATAAACGCCAGCATCTAAAGATTCAAGTACCGTCCCGATCATAATAATAAATGCTAATCCTAATGCAATCATTGTAAATGTGTTTTGAGATCTTTTTTTATTGCGATTTATATTTCTATATACAATTATTTTCATTTTAGTAAGTATTGGCGATAATATAAATGCCAGTCCTTTAATAAAAACTGGAAGTAAAAAACATCCTAAAAAGATAGTCCCTAATAATAGAAAAATACCACCAATAAATAATTCTGCTATATTTAAATAATTAGAAAAATTATCAGCAATGTTCACTATATTTTGAATGCCATGAATTAGTTGGAATAATCCAAGTACCATTAAAGATATCCCAAATAAAATAATGCCGATCTTTTTTAATATGTCTAAAGTTAGATATATACCAATAATTACTAATAATATCCCTCCAGTTAAAAAAATGTAAGTATCATTCATAAAATCGATTTTAAACCAGTCATAATAGAAATTAAAAGTGAGAATTATACCGAATGTTATCAATAAAATGCCAAATCCATAATTTAATAGTCGTTTCATTTTCTTATACATTCACCTTTTTCGAGGATTTAGAGCATCAATTATTTGTATTTGACTTGCTTTATATGCTGGTGATAATCCAAAAATCAAACTGATTAACGTACCTGAAATAAAAGAGAGTATTAAAGTTTGAGGAGTAATAGTAATAAATATCTCAAAATTACTACCAAGTAATTCGAATAATGAAGGATTTAATATAGAAGAAACATATTGAATTGAATTAAAAAAGGATGTACTCATAAATATACCTATTATAATACCTAATATAGATCCAATTAATGATATAAATAAAATTTGGGTAATATAAATAATAAAGATACCATATTTTGAAATACCAATTGCTCTCATTATACCAATTTCTTCTAACTGCTCTTCAACTGCAACTTCAAACATATTTTTTATTAATATAGCACAAACTAGTAATGAAATTCCTGAAAAAATAATTAAAACGCTCATTATCAAACCAAAAATATTATTAATTTCGCTTGCAAAAAAGGATTTTAAATTAAAACCATATAACGAATTAGTTGGAATAGTATTATTTAGATAGGTCATTATTTGAGTTAGCGTTGAATCAATATTTTGTAATGAATTTGAATGAATTGCTATGTTGTTTACTTTAAGTTCATTATCGCTGTTTGTTAATAATTGATGTGCAATAGACATATTTACATAAATTGCATAGTCAATATCTTTAATTTGCCAAATATCATTAACAGGCGGGACAATATAATCAAATGCTTTACCATGATCGTCAATTATTCCAGTAATTTTTAATTGTATCCAACTACTTGAATTTTGCCAATCAATAGGCCCACTTGGGACTTCTGGATAAATGTAGACTATATCACCTACCGAAACATTATACTGATTTGCCGTTTTTGTATTTATTACACAGCAATTCACATAAAGAGGATGTAATAATAAGTCATTTAAAGTAGTAAAATTAGAATTTATAGAAGAATTTATAGAAATAGACCCAAATTTTGAATCATATGGATTATGCGTATCAACGCCCACAATAGGTATCCATGAACTTTTGCTAATAGAAATATTAGGTTGGAATGCTATATTTCGGCTTTCTTTCATTTGAGAGGTCCAAATAAAGCCAAGATATTTTAAATTATCCAAATCTTTTCTTATTTCATTGTAATTAATTGAGTTTGAATAATAACCTGAACTGTTAATTAAAATTATATCAGTATAACCAAACTTTTTTGCTAAATGATATTCTAGAGTACCTTTAACAGAGTCATTGGCGACAAGAGTACCCATTAATATCGATACACCTAATAAAACAGCTAAAATAGTAAGAATACTCCTTATTTTTCTTCTAGCTAAATATCTATAACCAATTTTTAAATAATATGCCAAATTGACTCCATCTGAACTCGAAAATTTATTAAATTAACATTTTGGTAAATAAATACAAATATTGATAAATTGATGTATTTTATTTACTTTATTAAATGGAATTCTCGATTGCTTATGAATTCACAAAATTTAAAAATAAAACCAGAAATCTCAATTGTAATTCCAACTTTCAATGAAGAGTCAAATATTAAGAGAACTTTATATTCAATTAAAAAGCAGAGATGCAATGTACCATTTGAAGTCTTTATAGCTGATGGTCAAAGTACAGACAATACTGTAAAAATTGCACAAAAATTTGCAACAGTCATAATTACACCCCAACGAGGTAAAGCCTTGCAGGTCAATTATGTTGTTCCGAAAACATCAGGAGATATTCTTATATTTCTGGACGCTGATACTATAATACCGCCTTTATTTTTAGAAAAAATATACAATTTATTTAAAAAGAAAAAAGACCTATTTGCATGTAGTGCAAGATTTAAATATAATAATGGGACCAAATTCTCAATAAAAATAGGAAACAAACAGTTTACAATTACCACATTTTTTTTTTATAATTGGGGGAGTTATCTCTATTATTTTATAAGGTATTTATTTGGTTATCCAGAACTTGCGGGATGTAATATAATTGTCAGAAGAAATATTTTTTTTAAAGTTGGCGGATTTAAAAATCCTCCAAAATCATGGGGGATCGATAAAATTTTTACAGATGCAATATTATATTATATTAAAAAAACTGGTTTTGGTAAAGTTAAAACACTATCATCCATACATGTTTTGACGAGCGGAAGAAAGGTATCAATTAAACGTGGACTTGAACGAGTTTATCAATACCAAACAAATAAAGAATTATATTCAAATTTGGCTAAGAAAGATATTTCTACATAAAAAGATTTGAGCCATTTTACTTTTTAAACGGATATAAATTGTAAAATGAAGTACAACCTTTACCTATTTCAGGGGTTAATTTTCCAACTACTCTAAAAATTATACCTTCTCTTCCACATTCCTCACATCTATTAAAGTCGACTATTTCTATTATATCATCCAATAGAACTGAAATTCCTGCATATGTATTTACCCCATATGGAGTTAATACTTCTAGGACTCCGGGATTTTTTGTTTTATTAATTTTTTCAAGTGTTTCAATATCTCTAGCAATAATTCGCCCTTGATTTTTATCTAAATGAAGTATGATGTCATTATACTTTTTACTCCAATGTCCTCCAGCAGCAATAGGTGTTTCAGTAGCACCAAACAAATCAGCAAAATTTTCAATGGGAATATTAAAAAAATCCATTAATTTCTCAAAGAAATCTGCTTTATCAATTTCATATCTTAATTTTACCCGTCCTTTTATACCGTTCCAGCCGCCTCCACCAGTTTGTACATAAAAATTCTCACCCATATCAAATCCACTTTTATATTTTTTCAGATAGTCTGTGAAATTTTTATACATAAGAGGAGCTGAATTTGCAATAAGGGTTGGGATCTTGCTCTTCTCTACTTTTTTTAAGCTTTTTTTAAGAAGACTTCCATCAAGTTCAATAAAGGCTTTACCTTTAAAATGTGATAAATAATATAAAATTACTTTTTGAAAATTAAATTTTAGTAGATAAGTTATATCATAATTTTTCCAAATTTCAGTTATATCTCTATAGAAAAGATATCCACGTTTTCCATACCAAGATCCAGGCATTCTATTCATAAATCGGATTGATGGCGCAAATAAAATTAATTTTTTAATAATATCCATAGAAGAGTATTCATGAAAAATTTTCTTGTAATTATTCTTAAAAATTTCAATGTCAATATCACCTCTCCCGACAATGCTAGGGTCGCCTGTTGTACTACTGCTTATTGTCCAATATGAGAGGTTATTATAAGGAATTCTTAAAAGATCGTGATATTTTCCATTTGATTCTTTAAAATAATTCCAATTTACATATGGAATTTCGTCCAGATTTGATTCCTTAATTGTTTGGTCTATATCATAATCTTCCTTTATACACAGATCATGGTATAATTTACAATCTCTTGAAGTGCCCTCAATTTGAATCCTAAAATCTTCGTATATGCTTTGATTAGTCAATTTGATTACCTTTGACTATAAATTTTTAGAATTATTTGTAATTTTGTGAAAAATTTACTGTAATTTTAATATAATAGAAATATAAAAAGATAACCCATTTCTTATTCATATGAAAAAAAATATGGAGTTAAATAATCAATTGGACTGTTTCTATTAACATGGTTATAGTTATATGTTGATTTAATGCTTTATTCTTTTAGTTAAAGAATTAATATAAAGAATTATTAGTAATTGAATTATAATTTTTAGTTATTATTTGTTTTAACTCTTAGAATTAAGAAATATTAAAGATAAAAATAAAAAAATAGGGGAGATTTTTAATTTATAGTGGCTGAAATTATTGATTCTATCTCTTCTTGACTTTTTTCTAAAATCATTGGAGTTTTTTCCCATGAGATGTCAGGTGCCGCAGGTAATGTAAATTGTAGACTAAACATAAAAAGAGTTATGCGTGAACTAACAGGAGCCCATAGAAATAGACTATAGTGTTTATCTCCGTATTTTCTTATGCCATTGAATAGATATCCAAAAACAAAAATGAAAAGAGATAAAGTCCAAGCAAACATATAGTAAAAGCCGATCAATGCGTAGAAAACAACAAACCCTGTAATTACTAATAGACAGACATCAAGATGATGTAATAGTAACATTGATAAATTCCTAGAAATAATAATAGACTGTCCATTTTTATTTCCTTTTTTTAGTTTAGTTAAGTCGGGTGCATCACCAACATATCCACCTACCCATCGAGTGCGTTGCTTTTTAATAGCGTTCCAATTATTTGGAGTTAAATCGTAAGCTCTTGCTTTAGGTACAAATAATATTTTTTCGCCTTCAAGGTTTAATAAAACAGTTAAATAAAGGTCTTCGGTTAATGAATTTTCGTTAAAACCACCTAAGTCCTTAAGTAATTTAGTTTTTATTGCAAAATTTCTACCGAAAAGATAAGCAGAAGAACCTAGTTTATTTTTTACGTGAAAATACATATTTCCACCAGCTGAAAAAACGTATGTTAAAGCAGCAGCCCTTGTCCATTTATTTTGATTCCAATTTTCTATTATCATAGGTCCAATAGTAACCTTATGATTCCCATATTGAAAAGGCTCAACTAATTCAGCAAGAGTTTTTGAAGTTATAACATTTCCGGAATCATAAAAAATGCAAATATCGTTTTTAACAAATTCAAATCCATAGTTTAATGCTGCGGGTTTACCCTTTTTTGATAATGATTTAGAAAGAACAATCATATCGATATTTTTGTTTTCTTTTGCAAATTTTTCGCAGAATTCTGTAGATGAGTCAGTAGACCCACTTGTAACTGTGATAATTTGAATTTTATCTTTTGGATACTCTGTATTCATAATGGATTTCAAAGTTCGGGCTAATAATGGTTTTTCATTTTTTGATGCAATGATTATGCTAATAGATGGGTAATAGTACTTTTTAGATTTGTAGCTAATTCCAAAAGATGCAACAAAATGTATACCATAGTAAATTAAAAGTCCACACAATGCTACCAGACCAATGAATGGAAATATTAAAAGCCAATTTGCTGAAAAGTTGGTAAATAAACTGTCAATTCCTTGTTTTATAGGAGAATTTAGCCATGGAGGAAAGAAAATGTGTAAAACAATAAAATATGTTGCTACTATTGATCCATAAAATATAACTTTAGAAATTTTCATATATATCTCCTTGATTTTGATCTTTTTTATACTCTAATAGATTTTTTATTTCTTCTTGATCTTTTTCTAATAAAATTGGTGTTCTCTCCCACGAAATTTCACTAGGAAGAGAGAACTGGAGGGAGAATTCCCATAAATGAAAATATGCACTTAATGGCATCCATAAAAGATTGATATAATGATTATCACCATATTTTCGGACAGCGTTTATAATATAACCAAAAATAAACGCCATAAAAGTAATAGTCCAGCCGAAAATATAATAAAAGCCAAGCACCCAATATAAAATTGCAAAAGGAACTGCAAAAAAGAAAAATGCATCAATATGACCTAAAAAAAGCATTGTTAAATTCCTTGAAATTATAATAGAAGCACCATTTTTATTTCCTTTTTTCATTTTCATAAGCGGATCTACATCTCCAACATAACCCCCTATCCACCTTTGTCTTTGCTTTTTTATTATATGCCATTTTGATGGTACTAACTCATAAACTTTAGCTTTTGATATAAATTTAATTTTAACTCCATCAATGTTCAAAAGGACGGTTAGATACAAATCCTCAGTTAATGCATCTTCATTAAAACCATTAAAATTAAGTAAATTTTTAGTCCTGATACAAAAATTTTTACCAAAAAGATAAGCCGAGGAACCTAATTTATTTTTTACATGAAAAAAAATTGACCCGCCATCAGTAATAGCATAACTAAGATGAAGTGCCCTTGTCCATTTATTTATTTTATAATTTTCCGGTATAATTGGGCCAATGGTAACTATATTTTTGGGGTCTGAGAGTGGATTTACTAATCTCTGGAGCGTATCTTTTTCTATTCTAACACCGGCATCATAAAAAATACATATTTCATGTTTTACAAATTTTAATCCATAATTTAAGGCAGCAGGTTTTCCCTTTTTTTTGATTGGGTCGGATAATATCGCGATATTAATATTACTATTTTTATCTGCGAATTCCTTGCAAAATTCTTTAGAGCCGTCTTCAGACCCGCTAATAATTAGAATTAATTGTATTTTGTCTTTTGGATAATTAGAAACAATTATTGAATTTAATGTTCTCTCCAATAATGGTTTTTCATTTTTTGAAGGAATAAGAATACTAATATTTGGTGTAAATGAAGTTTTATATTCATTAAGATTACCAAATGAAGCGAGAAAATGAATTCCAAAATAAGAAATCAATCCAGCTAACGCAACAAATCCAATAAAAGGAAACAATAAAGGCCAATTATTTGTAAAGTCAGTAAATAAGCCATTAATTCCTTGTTTAATCGGCGAATATACCCAAGAAGGAAAAAATAAATGGTATAATACAAAGTATATACCAATTATTGTCCCATAAATCAAAACTTTTGATATTTTCATTTTTTAATTTTTCACCAATAATCAAATTCTAAGTTAATTTCTGTCATTTTTGTTGTTAATTGTCCCATTTTCAATGTCCATCTTTTTCAATTTTCTCCAAATCCATATAGCACTTCTAATTATTGAATAAGACATTATTATAAATAGAACACCTTGAAAAATAGTCATTGACCACGTAACGATTCCAGGATGAGAAGTCTGCCAGATTGATGTTTCGATAGTAGCGGTTGGATTAATAAAATAGGTCAGTAATACGGTAAAACTCGAAATTCCGTATATTAAAAAGAAGGTAGTCTGGATCAATACTCTTGTAGGTCTTTCACCTAAAAATGGCTGACTTACATTTAGTCCCACTTCATAATGTTTAGCTCGCATATATTCATAGAGAAATATAATAAATACATTCGTCCAAACTAACCATGCAAAGTTTAAATTTGGTATTGGTATTAAGAACCCACCAGGTAATAAACAGACTAATACTAAAGTATCACAAATTCTGTCAATTACTGCATCAAGCCATGCACCGCATTTAGTTTTCTTTTTTAATAATCGCGCAATTGACCCGTCAACACCATCAAGAATCCCAGTAAATAGAACCAGTAAACCTGTTGGTAATAATAATGCCCCGTAAAATGGTTGCTGAGAATATAAATCTAAATTATAGCCATTCCCTGCCATAATAGTAAAATATAAGATAAACAAAGATAAAATTAAATTTATAATTGACACTTTATTTGCCGTAAAACCCCATCTTGATAATAATTTACCCAGTTTATAAGTTAATGGTTGATAAAGTCCACCTACAGGATTTTTTTTCATCTCTTCCATTGCTTGTTCTACTCTATATGATTGCCCATGGTCTATTAACCACTCACTTAAGAAATCATCGAATGTCATAAATTTTAGGTCTTTTCTCCGATTAATTATGCTTAATCCAATTAAAAGTATTAGAAATATCAGTAATACTATTGGAAATATTAATTCAAATGCAATTTTAAGTATTGGAATTGTATCAAATACCATTTAAACACCTCCATAAAAAATTTAGATTTGTTTTTTTCCAATTTATCCTTATTTTGTATCGTTTTTTTCTCGAAAAATTAGTTAAAAGTTTAAAAAAAGAATTTAAGTAAAAATTAGATGAAATAATAAAAAATCTAATAAATTTATTGAAAATAAAAAAAAATTTGTATGAAAATAAGGTTTTTATATTCTTTTTAATAAAAAATTTGAAATTTTTAAATTTCGTATTTAAAAAATTAATACTAATTTTGGTTTTCTTATTATTAACTATTTTCCGCCATCCTATGACAAAAAAACTATTCTGAATACCTTCTTTAATAGCATAATGCCCATAATGCCCATAATGCCCATAATGCCCATAATGCCCACTTTTCCAAAAATTCCGCTTAAGATTATAAAAACGACTAATTTCAATATCAATTATAGATAAATTATTATCATTTTTTTCTTGATTCAGAAAATATGTGTCAATATCTAAAGGTAATTCATATTCTTTTATTAAATAATAATGCCTTATTGTCGGTGCTATTAAAAGTTGAATATGATGAAATATAAAAAAGAATAAAATAAGGTCTAATAATTGCGGAATAGATAATGGAATAATTTGAAATGGTTTTGGAAGAAAAAATAATACATTAATTCTAGGTAAACCAATAAAAATTAATGGAGTTCTTGTAGACATGCACCTAATTAAATCTCCAAAAAATTGGGGCATATCATCTAGAAAAAATAAAACAAAAAGTAATATTAACGGAGTAATAAATATTAATAAGACGATTATATTTGTCTTTAAATTTATTTTCTTATTGTCCATTTTAGTTTTTTACTCCATTTTAGAAATTTTTAAATTATTTACAGATTGTTTATTTATTTTTTGAATTTATTTTTTGAATATTATTATATTATCTTTTTTATTTTATCAAATGGATATTATAATCAATAATTAATCAAATATTTTTTATATTTTTAATTGTATATATAAAAATATCTCCAATTATTAAGTTTAGAATATTATTATTCATATGAAACGTTTTTATGACAAATTATTATGACAAATTAATAATAATATTTTAAATAAAAAAGTAAATTAACAAAAAGATAAAACATATTCATTGTAAATAATCAGGAATTCTCTGTTTTGTGATTAAATCCTTAAAACTTTCTTTTTCACGGACGATATTTATCTTATTACCATTGATTAAAATTTCAGCTGGACGAGGACGCATATTATAATTTGAGCTCATTGTAAAGCCATAGGCACCAGCATCTAAAATTGCAATAATATCACCTTCTTCAATAGATGGAAGAGACCTGTTTCTTGCTAATATGTCGCCGGATTCACAAATTGGGCCAGCGATATTATATATTTCTTTTGAAGTTTGGTCCATTTTATTTGCGACAACTACATGATGATAAGATCCATAAAGCGATGGTCTAATCAATAGATTTAATCCAGCATCGATCCCAGCATAGTTCTGATCTCGCATTTTTTTAATTGTGTTAACTTTTGATAATATAATACAAGATTCGGCAACGATAAACCGACCTGGTTCAATACAGAAATATGGGTTCTCTAAAGAACATTTTTCATTATATGTCTTGAAAATTTCAATTATGGTTTTTGCATATCGATCTAAATCAAGGGGTTCCTCTGCTGGATTATATGGAATACCGAGACCACCACCTAAATCAATAAAATCGAAATTAATATCCAAATTTGCTTTAATTAATTCAATTATCTTAAAAAATTTTTCTGCAGCAATTTTAAAGATAGCTACGTCCAGAATTCCAGATCCAATGTGCATGTGTATTCCAAATTTTGTAAAGCCCATGTCAATTGCTTTTTTATATGCACTAATAATATCGCGCTCAAGTATTCCAAATTTTACATTAGGACCAGCTGTGATGACATGGTCATGATGACCGCCCCCAAACTCAGGGTTTACTCTAAAAGAAATCAATGGTCTGTTATTAGAGAATTTTCCCTTATTAATTGTAGATATTAATCGGTCTATTTGAGATATCGCGTCTAAATTTAACATTACCTTATTATCTAAAGCAAATTTTAACTCGTCATTAGTATAATTATTTCCAGTGTATAATATTTTTTCAGGTTTAAAACCTACATTTTTGGCGATGTATATTTCTCCTGGACTAACGCAATCCAAATAAGATCCTAAGTTTTTTAATATTTTTAATATAGCCATATTAGTGTTAGCTTTTACAGCATAGTGAATTCTGATTTTATCATAATATTTTTTTAAAGTATTATAAAGCGTTTGATATCTATTAACTATAATTTTTTCATTGATAACATAAATCGGTGTATTAAATTTATTAACTAAATCTGAACAGCTCCAATTACCTATATACAATAAATTATCTTTGATAGATAACCCTTTATTTTCCAAAAAATCCATATTTAACCCTTAATTAATTTATTTTAAAAAAAAGATAGTTATTTTAAGCCAAGTACATCGAACATATCAAAAATTTTTCCAGTATTTTTGTTATTATAAATGAATTTAATAGCTTTTATAGTACCTTCGGCAAAACATTGTCTGCTATGAGCTCTATGAATTAATTCGATTCTTTCACCAGGGCCAGCAAATAATAACATGTGTTCGCCAACTATATCGCCTGCTCTTATTGCATGTATACCAATTTCACCTGGGACTCTTTTTTCGGGACCTCTTTTTCTACCAAACTTGCCAATTTTATTTAAATCTTTGTCTAATTCTTCTGCAATTAAATTAGCAACTTTTAAAGCAGTACCACTTGGTGCATCTCTCTTTCTATTATGGTGGGCTTCAATAATCTCAATATCAAATCCTTTTAAATAATTAGTCAGAATTTGAGCCATTTTGAAGAAGACATTAACTCCGACGGCCATGTTTGGAGAGATTACACCACTTAAATTCTGAATTTTAACTTGTTTATTTATAAAATCTAATAATTCTTGGTCTAACCCAGTAGTCCCTATAATAAAGTTTATTTTGTTATTAAGAACATGTTTAATATTCTGTTTAACAGCTGAAGCAATTGTAAAATCTACATATACATCTGGCTTGATATTTTTTAAATAAGAGTCAATGTCAGTATTATCTACTAAAGTAATCCCACATTTTTCAAGACCGACTACTAATCCAATATCTTTATCAAGATTTGGGGAGTCTTTTATTGTAATTCCACCACATAATTCTGTTTCAGGATCTTTAATAATATTTTTTACGACCAGTGAGCCCATATTTCCGTCTGCACCAGAAACGACTACTTTTATTACCATTTAATTCACCCTAATAAATTAAAAAACCTTTAAGGCATCAATTGTTTCCTTGATTTTTTTAGAATTTTCAGGTGTTGGATTGATTAATGGTGGTCTAAGAAACCAGTTGGAAATTCCAGCAATTTTGAATAATGATGCAGCCTCTTTTACTGGCCCGGGATTAGTTTCAATGAATAAAACATTAAATAAATCCAATAATTTATAATGATAAGACCGCGCATCTTTATAATTTTCAGATCGTAAATTTTTAATAAAATCACTCATTAATCTTGGGACTATATTAGTCGCAACACTGATAACACCAGTTCCACCCAACATATATATTGTATACGTTAGAGAATCGTCCCCAGAAATAACCGAGAAATTTTCAGTGTTTTTGATTATTTTCATTATTTGTGCTAAATTTCCGCTGGCTTCTTTAATTCCAATAATGTTCGGAATTTTTGATAATTCAATTGTAGTTTCAGCTTCAATGTTTCTACCGGTACGAGATGGAACATTATATAATACTACCGGAAGATTAGTAGATTCTGCTACGATTTTAAAATGATTTATAAGACCTCTTTGTGTCGGTTTATTATAATAAGGACAAATTAAAAGACATGCATCAGCTCCAACATCTTCTGCATATTTTGTTAAGTCAATTGCTTCTTTAGTTGAATTTGAGCCAGTACCTGCAAGAACAGGGATTCTTCCATTAACTTCGTCTATTACTGTTTCAATTACCTTCTTATGCTCTTGGTGACTCATTGTAGCCGATTCTCCAGTAGTACCACATGGTAATACAGCATCTACGCCATTTTCAATTTGGAAATCTACGAATCTCCTTAGCGCATCGAAGTCTATTTCTAAATTTTTTTTCATAGGTGTTATTAATGCAGGTATATTTCCTTCTAATTTAAACTTCATTTTAATGCCTTCATTTACAATTATTTTTGTCTTATTTTTTATAATAAATATTAATTTTTTATAAAATTAACTCAAAACTCAAACTTATTAATAAATAATTTAGATGTTTATTCAAATGGAATTTTTTAAAATTTAATGATCATTATACAAAAATCTTTTTTATTTAAAACTCGAATAATTAATCTATCAATTCAGACCTAATAGGTGTAATCAAAATAGTTAATGAAATAACAAAATTAATTAATGAATCAAAGTTATTCCAGAAATACTGTATTATAAATAATAATAAAATAGTTTTTTCTAATTTTAGTCCAAATATAGAAAATTATCTTTTAAAATTTGTTAAAAAGCCAGACCAAATTAATATAAACCATTATTTTATCCTAGATATTCAGAAGTTTGCTCTTCAACTTTTATTTTACAGAATAACAGACAAAATTTATCTTTTAGCGACGGGAAATAAGATAAATTTCGAGCATGTGGAAATACTTTCGAAAATAAATCAAGTAGTTATAGACAAATTTATCAAATGTGTAATAATTTCTACTGCAAATATTCTAGGGCCAACTCCTCAATTCTGTTTTCCACCACAAGATGAAAATTTTCAGAATATTGTTGCAATGAAATCACTTATATTATTAGCAGGAAATCAAGATGAACGAGTAATTACTAGTTCTATTATTCCTATTTCGAATGATTTTGGATTAGTCTATCTCTTTTATATCACTCATCCAAAAGGTAGAGCGGGAATATTTGATGCTACAATTACAATTGTAATAGATAGAGAAATAAAAAATATCTTAATAAAATCTATTGACGACCTTACAAGAACCATTAAAAATTATTTATCTGATTGTGATTTAAAATTAAATGAAGAGGGCAATATCATAAATTTAAAAGTACCATTGAACCGGTTATATCAAAACATAAAAAAGGATTTACTTTCAAATTCAAACCCGATTCAATTAATAGGCGTTGGAGACCCAACTTATGATATACACGACTTGAAAAAAAGTATTAATGATTTACGAAAATTATTAAGCAATTATTAGTAAAAAAATGGGGTGAAATTATTTTAATTTAAAAACTAATCTGCATCGATCGCGTTCTTGAGGTCCGCCTCGTTTTCCTTCTATTACTTCTTTATATTCCTCATATTCACCAACTACGGGAGCCCCGACTTTTATAGGTTTACCACCGATTAATGGGTCTTGATTTTCGTCATATGTTATATCGCCACCGATTAATTGGCCAGTGATCATTTGCCCGTTATCTAATTCTACAACTGCTACGCAATAAGGCTTTTTCATTGAATATCCTTTTTTTACGAAATAGGTAGTTCCTACTCCAATGCATGTAAAAGTTGCGATCTTACCTTCAGGTTTAATTTCAAATAGTTCTAGATCAGGATTTTGACATTTTGTACATATAACTTTTGCAGGTACCATAATATTCCCGCATTTTTTACACTTAGAACCATAGAGAATTTTATTATCAATTCCGTCCAAATAATCTTTAGTATAAACATTTAATTTAGTAATATCAGCCATTTTTCATCACCTTTATTTTTTATATATGTGTACCACACACGATCCTCCAGATCCACCAACATTATGCGTAAGTGCGCATTCAACATCAAATTTAACTTGTCTTTTACCTTCAGCTTCGCCTCGCATTTGTTTGAAGATTTCTACAGCTTGTGCTACCCCAGTTGCTCCGACAGGATGGCCCTTAGACTTAAGTCCACCACTTGTATTTAATGGTCTGACACCGTCTAAAGCAGTATCACCTTCTCTGACAGCACGGTTTATATCGTCTCGTTCCCATAGGCCTAGATCGCCCATAGCTACCATCTCTGCTATTGTGAAGCAATCGTGTACTTCCGCAATTTGTATATCTTTTGGCTTAACTCCTGCCATTTTGTAAGCCATATTAGCAGCATTAACTGCCGATCTTAATGAATATAAAGAAGGTCTATCATGTACTGCAAAAGTTTCTGAACCTTGCCCAGTACCTACTATATAGATAGGGGTATCAGTATATTTTTTAGCCAATTCTTTTGTTGTTAAGACCAAACATGCAGCCCCATCAGTAACTAAAGAGCAATCAAATAACCTCATGGGATATGCAATGTATGGGTTTGCCGATAAATCATGTAAAAAGTCCATTTCATCTTTCCAATTAGGTTTCGGTAAACCTTTTTTCTCTGCTTTTGCTATCTTACTGTTCATTATTTCTGCCACGGATTTGTTCATTTGTGCAAAAGGATTTAATGCTCCATTTTTATGATTTTTTATTCCAATTCGCATGAAATCTTCTCTTGTTGTACCATATTTATTCATTCTAGCAGTTGCCATTAATGCATAAAGTCCTGGAAATGTCACCCCAGCATAAAATTCGAAAATTCTATCGGCTGCTGATGCTAAAGTATCAGTTACTCCAGCGGTCGGTAAATCAGTCATTTTCTCAACACCACCAACCAATACAATATCAAATGCACCGGCTGCAATAGCAATAATTGCTTCTCTTAATGCAATTCCACTACTTGCACATGCATTTTCAGTTCTAGAAGCTGGTTTTGGTGTTAAGCCAGCAAGTTCCGCGCACATTGGTGCAAGATGCCCTTGCCCTTCAAATAGATCACTTGAATAATTTCCTAAATACAACGCTTCTATTTCCTTTGTTTCAAAATTTTTATCAATACTTTGAAGGGTATTAATAAGTGCTTCCGCAAATAAATCGCGGGAATTTTTGTCTGGAAATGCACCAAATTTTGACATTCCAGCGCCAATAACGGCGACTTCTCTCATTAACTTACCCATTTTATATCACATCAAATTTCATCATTTAAAGTTTATATTGAATTACATTTAAGCTGAATCAATTGATTAATAATTCTTTTCATAGAATTTTTTTAACTTTATTGATACTAACAAATGTGCTGTTTTTATTACATTAAAAAGAAATATGACGCAATTTTTTAAAAAATATCCTAAAAATTATTTATAAAAATTTAAAAAATTATAATCCCATTTTACTAATCGACACAATTTAAAAATTTAATAAAAAAATATTTAAATTTATGAATTTAAAGTTCTAGAATATGAAAAAGCAGAAAATTATTATTGGAATAATAATAGGATGCGTAATTTTCTCAATTATTTTAATTCCCCTTATTATTTCGCAGTATATAATTAATTTGCAAAATAGAAATGCACAGATTCTGAAAACGGATATTCAAAGAATTTTTAACGCAAATAGTGTGGATGATTTAGGAGGAATATTTGATCAATCTTTTACAGATGCTGTATCGTTAGATTATATGTTTTATATTGTTAATGAAATTACAAAGTATTATGGCGCATTTGATAATGTATCTATATCTTCTAGACCTAATATATATGGGTTATATACATATACACTTTATTTAGAACATGCATGGACTACAGGGACTATTGCATTAAATTATGTAACTCTTTTAGTAAATTCATTTTTTATTGGAATGATGAAATACTATAATTCTTATCTTTTAAGCCAAAATTGGTCCACAATATATTCAGAATTTCAAAATTTGCCTGGAAATAAATCGTTATTAATTATGCGAGATAACCATACTATTTATCAATTTAATACAGGACAAAAAATGCAAGTAGCATCTACATTTAAATTATATGTCCTTGAAGCTCTTGTAAATAAAATTAAAAACGACCAAAAAATAACTTGGGAAACTAAAATACCGATTTTAGATAAATATAAATCCTTACCATCAGGAATACTTTATCAAAAAAACAACGGTACTCTTTTAACACTTCGTGATTTAGCCAATTATATGATAAATATAAGTGATAATACTGCCGCAGATCATTTAATTCATTACTTAAACCGAAGTTATATTGAGAATTTTATTCCTAAAAATTATCCAAAACCGCTTTTAACAACAGCTGAATCATTTAAATTAAGATGGCTGTTAAATGACCAAGATTTGACAAAATATCTTGAGATGAATACAACAGAGAAATATAATTATTTAGAAAATAATATTTCTTTATTAAATGTATTTGACATAGACTTAAATTCAGTGAATTTTACTCATAATATCGAAAATAGGAGCAAAATTGAGTGGACATTCAACTGTACAGATATATATTCAATCCAAAATAAAACAAAAAATTATACTTCGACTCATTTGAACCCAGGACTCGCCGATCCTAATGCTTGGTCGGTAGTTTCATATAAAGGCGGATCGGACATAGGAGTATATTCAATGGCATATTCATTACAAGCACATAATGGATCTTGGTTTTATTATACAATGATAATAAATAATTATGAGAAATTTGAATTAGAATATGGTTCTTATGTAGCCGGTCAGTGGGGTTATATCGCGATCTGTTCAGAAATTCTGGCTAAGTTGGCCCTAGAATAGCTAAATAAAAATATTTTTATCATTTGATCTATAAATTTTTTATTTTAAATTATTTCTCATAAAAAATCTCTAAATTTTATCAATTAGATATGTACCATTTCCCATCATTTTTATTGAATTGTAATTCTTTATTAAATATTGAAAATAAATTATTATATTTTTTTGATACAATTCCCAAAAGATTTTTTTTAATAAGAGTCGAAATTATACCACTATTATAAAGTCCTGCATTAATATAGAGTTCGTTTGTTGTAGCAGACCCGCCTTGCTTTTTTATTATAGATTTAGCTAAATCTAAAATTAATTGATCTATTTTTGTATAATTAATTTGATCGATAGTATTTTTATCATTAAAATTAATAGGACTATCGGGTAATTTAATAAAAAATGATAAGACATGACCAGTAAGTGTAGGAAATGGAGTTAATTTAGATTTTAGAGACCGGATATTAGAAGTAGATATGTAAGTCTGTTCAACATAAATCAAACCTGCTTTTAATGCCGCTTCGATCATTATATTCCATATAGGAAGTTCTAATTCATGAAACCAAATACAAGCAAAATGTTCAGGTTTTAGTGTTAGTGCGATATTTTTAAAAGCATGTTCCATCATCGTTTTATAATTTTTTAGTCCAAGAGTAGTCCTTGGATTTTTATTCGGGCGATATGGACTATTTGAAAGGACAATTTCATTTTCAAAATCATCTTTTGAAGGCATTAATTTCAACCATGAAGACCATAAAGCAGATAATTCGAGATAAGGCACTTCATCACCGTAAGGTGGGTCTGTTATTACCAGATCTATAGAATTTTTTGGAACAAAATTATTCAAATCTTGAACTGGTAATTGCTTTATTAATATCTGCTTACCACGAATTAATTCGCCATAACATGTAGCAAATTGAGAATTTTTTTCTAATTTATTAATATATTGCCAATTATTCAGAATTTTATTTTTGGCTTTAATAAATTGTAAGATCGGATTATTTTCTTTACGATCAATTTTTGGAATCCAGTATCCTATTGAAAGTCCTCCTTTTAGACCAATCAATTTACTACATTTACGTAAAATAGAACTGAATATAAAATATAATAAAGATTTTTCAAGACATTCTTCTATTTGAGAAATTTCATGTAATAATATAGAAATTGCGATTAAATTTCTTTTTGTAAAAAAAGTTTTAACAGAATAATGGTCATGAATATTTATTCGAGTATTTTTGTAAAGCTTGACATCAGGAATCCAAAATGGTATTTTAATGTTATCACATTTATTGATCAATTTAAAGTCATCTTCGTCTAATGTTGTTTTTTTAATGTTTTTTAGCCTGTTATTATGAGTACACATCAATCTTAACCATTTTGGAGAGTCTAAATCATAGACCATATAAAGAAATTGAGATTTTTTACCGCAAATAGGACATCTAGTAAGATATAAATCAGTAATTTTATAATGTTCTGTTCCATAGACTTTATTTTGTAGGTTGAGAACGATTTTATCAAATAAATTGGTAAATTTTGATTTATTATAACAATTAATAATACTTTTAGTAATAAAAATCGCCAATTTACTAATGTCAAAAGCTATTATTTTTCGATTTAATTTTAAAGCTTCGATTGCAGAAACGCCAGAACCAATGAATGGGTCAAGTATTATTTCATTTTCGTTACTTAACTCTTTAATCAATGTCGAAATAATATTATTAGGTTTTTTAGCCCACCAAATATGGAGGTTGAAGTCAATGGTCGCCGGTATGTTATTTATTTTTTTAATTAGTGGAATTATCTTTTTCTTCCTGATTTTTTCTATATAATGTGTATAATTTCGATTAATTTCTGCCATTATCTAAATACCACGTAAATTTTTTAAAGAAAAAAATGCCGGTCAATAAAGATTTTAAATTTCTATATTTCTTTCGATATCTTGTATATAAATCTCTTCTATTACGCGACTTTTTGTCTCCATAAAGAATTGCGGGATAATAATAACTCCAATGATATAAATCGACCCAAATAATAGAAATGAATTTCCCCACCCCAATCCTAGCCCTAGATATGGATCTGCGACTAAAAAAATACTAAAATTTCCAAATATAGATAAAAAATTAATAATGGTAGAGTTCCACCCAGACCCGATACTTCTATCTTCAGTGGAGAAATATTCTACAGTAAGAACAGAAGCAGTATTTATGAATATCGCAAAACAAAAATTGATTATAATAAAGCCAATAAAAATTATATACATATTATAAAAAACTAATACAAATAAACTTCCAAGAAAATAAGAAGCTGCAGAAATAGAGATCGTCTTTTTTCTACCAATATGATCGGAAATAAAGCCGCATAAACTATATCCAATTATAGAACTAATATATAAAAAAATTGACCAATAACCAACAATTTCTGTATTAAAACCAAGAAATCCGCGTTCTTCAATCAAAAATGCGGGATAATACCGCTTTATTGTTTGATATACTCCATTAATACAAAAAAATAATGAAATACTTAAAATCATAAATTTAAGATATTTTCTCTTGAAAACTCCAAAAAATGCTTGTTTAAAACTGCGGTTATTATTATTTTTAAGAAAATATTTGTATCGTCTTGTTTCTTTGATAAATATGGCAAATATTGTTTGAATTATTATTCCTATAATAGCCATAAGCCAGAAAATTTCGCGCCAATAGTCCAAATTAATCTCTAAAAAAACTGCCAAATAAGAAGCCAGAATTGAAGAAGTCATTCCAATTCCTTCTGTAAGTCCGATAGCTCGCCCCCTATATTTTGCAGGTACTTCTTCAGTTATAATAAGTCCACTAACATTCATTGAAAAAATTCCTACAGCCAACCTTGATATGATAAAAAACAATACATTAGTCGCCATCGCTGAAATTCCATATGCCATCATCAGTCCAATGTGCATTACTATAAAAGTCTTTTTTCGACCTATAATGTCCGCAATATACCTTAAAAATAAAGCCAGTCCACTCCCTAAATTCATTATTGCAAAAATGATAATCATTGTAATTGAATTTACATTAATCGCGTTGGCTATTTGTCTAATTGATAACCCAGTAAATACAATCATAAAAAGATTAAAAAATCTATTTATTGACAGAGTCCATACTAAAAAGGTATGATATTTTGTCCAAAATGGAGATTCCAAATCTTTATAATTAATTTCCGATGGACCAAGCATTGTAAATCATGAATTTTCTAAATTTAAATTTCGTAAATTTTGAAAAATACACTTATTTTTATTTTAAAAAAAATATACATTAGAATTACAAATATTAAATTAATAAATTCAGAATAATACACTATAAATTTTATTTGAATAATTACTTAATTATCAGAATATATAAAAAATAGAATAATATTATTTTATAAATTATTCCCATGGATAATCTTTTTTTGTGCAAACAACTGTTGTAGTTTCTGTAATAACATCACGTAATGTTTCCACAGTTCTTGATGCAGTTACTATTTCGTCAAGATCAGATAATTCTTTAAAGGAGATTTCAGCTATTGCATCCCATGCTCCATAGACAGGAGAAGCATATGTTATTACCCAATTACCTTTTGAAGATTTTAATTCTTTTATTTTATCAATTACTATCCATTCTTTACCAACACTTGCTAATCTTATTAATAAATATGCTCTATATGACTTTTCGCTCATAAACTAGACCTTCGTTCTCTATTTTTCTTTGTACATTTTAAATATCATAAACTTTTAAATTTTAATAGAAATATAATATAAATAACTTATCAAAATTGTGTTTTTTTTATAACAAAATATCGGTCATTTGTAATTTTTAGAAAAAATAGTAATGTAAGGTAAATCTCATTTAGCTCTTTATTAAATTAATGTTCAAATAATTAAAGATAAAATTGATTGTCTAAAATAAATTACCATAAATAATATTTATCTATATATTGAAAACATTTAAAAACTATAATTTGTTTATTTATTAACTGAATATTACCTATCTAAAGATTTAGAGGACCTGTGGCCCAATGGATTGTGGCTTAAAAGCTATCCATAGAAGGCACTGGCCTTCGGACTAATAATATAAAAAAATATAAGGAAGTAAGCCAGCGATTGCAGGTTCAAGTCCTGCCAGGTCCACCATTTTCTTTTTTCTCAATTCTTATTTATAAATCTAATCATTTTACAATTTTAAATGATCTCAAGTCAAATATTTTTTCTAATTATAAAAAACTGAAAAAGTAGAAATTTTTACAAAAAATTTATGTAAATATAACGGGTAAACCCCACCATTAAGGAAATTATGGGGACATCTAATGATTTTAATAAAAAAAATCTGGGATTTAAGGTTTATAAATAATAAATAGTGTATAAATTCAAATATTAATTGTTATTTATATTAAATCTACATTTTTTCTAAAATATCAATTCCTAGCACATCAAAAATAGATTTTAATACCGTTTGAAATGATTCGACCAAAATTAATCTGGCTTCTCTTAGCTCGATATCCTTTGTAGGTAAAATAGGACACTTTGTGTAAAATCTGCTAAAAATTTGTGTTAAATTATAAGTAAATTGAGTAAGAATACTTGGATCATAGTTTATTATACAATTTTCAATAATTTGAGGATATAGACCAAGATTTTTTATTAATATTAATTCTTCATGAGTAATTAATTTAGATACAGTTTTTAAATTCTTTTTTGAAAATGAAATATTGCGCTTTTTAGCTTCTCTTAAGATTCCTGCAGTTCTTGCATAAGCGTATTGTAAATAAGGGGCTGCATCTCCATCAAAATTTAAAACAGTATCCCAATCAAAAATGATTTCTTTAGTTGGATTTTGATTAATTAGAGCATATCGGATGGCACTTATGCCTATGGATTCTGCCGTCTTTTCGAGTTTATCTTCAGGGAAATCAATTCTTCTTTTTTTTATTTCATTTTTAGCCCTTAAAATAGCTTCATTAATTATATCATCAGTCGCAGTCCAAATACCTTTTCGACCACTCATTCTACCTTCTTTTAGCTTAACATGAGCATATCCTAGATGATATGAATTTTTATAATATTCATTAAAGTCCATTATTTTTAATGAAATAGCGACACAAGATTGTTCATACATTTGTTCCATTCCAATTACATTTATAATCTTATCAGCATGCCCAAATTTATCATTAGTTTCTCCATCAGGAGCAGTTGTCCATAATTGTTGTCCATTTGGTTGATTTATAAATAATTTATATTTCATGTTTTTCTTTAATAGACCAAATTTCCACATCTGATAGGCGATGTCCTTTGCTACATAGGTAGAAGTGCCATCTGATCTTAGCAATACTTTATTTGGTTCAGACATACCATAAAATAATTTTCGAGTTTCTTTATCATTAGGGTTATCTTCCAGATATTTATCAATAAGAATTGTAAGACAACCTTTTAATTTTCCTTCCTCAACATATTGAACATATTTACTTTTTTTAATAATATTAAGAGATTCATTAAAAAGTCCAGCTCTTACAATATCGCTTTCCCAGCTGAGTAGATCGTAAAAAATTCTTAATTTAAAGGCAGTTTTTAATTGATCCTTAACACACTTCTCTACAATATTTCTATATATCCCTTTTTCAACTAATTTTATTTTATTTTCAATACCATTAATAATTTCATTCAATTTATCTTCATAATTGGTTGTTTTTTCTCCTAATTCTTTCGATTTTTTAATTTTTGATTGGAGCTCGTCCATTAATTTATAAATATCCACATATATTTTTCCCATCCAATGATCAATTCTCTTATCATTAGGTAAACCATCAAAACCAAAATAATCCATGGCAAATAAAGTATCAGCGACCTGTTTTCCAGTATCATCAATATAATTTTGAACTTCTATATTATATCCAGCCTTCTTATACAATCTTGCAATTGTATCACCTAAAATCGCGTTTCTAGCATGCCCTACGTGCCATGGCTTGTTAGGATTGACAGAAGTATGTTCAATCAAGATTTTTTTATCTTTATCAATATTCTCTAATCTACCATAATTAGAACCCATTTCATTAATAGTTTTTAAAACGAGAAAATTAAATTCAGTATAATTGATAAAAAAATTCACATAACCATTTTCATTCTTAACTTCTTTAATAAGATTATAATTTCTCAAATTAATAGAATCAATTAACATCTCGGCTATATTTCTGGGTTGTTCCTTCAATATTTTTGCTATCCTAAAGCATATTGCTGTATTATAATCGCCAAACTTCGTTTGTGGCGATTCTTTTATCCCAAAATCACTTATATATTCTAATATTCCCTTGTCTTCAAGAAATTTCTTAATTATATCTTCAATTTGTTTAATTAACTCTTCAATAGGATTAGTCATTATTGACCCTTTCTATCGTTTATTTTTATTTTGTTTTATATTTTTTAACTAGATTTATTATTAGAAATATTTAACATTAAAAAAATTCATTAAATTGCATTTAAAATTTATTAAGTGATTAAATTTTAAAATATTTTTAACTAATTGTGTAGGGATAACTATAACCTTTTTTTATTTTATAATTAAAAAATTAAAAATAATTTAATATAAACATAATTAATTAAAAATTAGGTAAAATTATAGTGTATATCATTATTGTTTTTATAACAAGGTGAAAATATTATAAGATACTTTTATTTTTTTCTCAATGACCATTCAAAATCATATATTTTTGTTATTTATGGTTAGTTTGGTCTTTTTTGGGCTTTTAGAGTGCCATATCCAATTAAATTATAAATTTTGTTCAATAAGTGATAATAGCCTTCAGTCAATAAGAGAATAAAAGGAATTAACGACACACACATCCACCATGGAGTAAATAAAGGTAGAATTGATATTAGAGCCATGTGTGCAAGATATAATGGCCATACTCTATTACCCATTTTTATAATTATTTTTTTAATCTGACCATTGACAACTGGTATTCCAATACGTTTAGACCTATTATCTCCAAAAAGCATGCCAATAATAAATTCAGTTGTCCAGAAAAAAGAGAAAAAATATGCAAATTTATAAAATGGTGAAAACATAATCATAATTTGAAAAATAGGTACAACAATAATTATAATGCTCAAGTATTGTTTTTTTAGACGTCTTAATAATGGATAAATTAATGATAATATGAAAATATCACAAATAAACCAGCCTTCAGGCCATATACCGCCGCTATTTCCTGTAATTAATGGCCATAGGCTTGTTAAATCTAAAAAGAGAGAAAATGGTGTTATTACAGGAAGTTTTCCACAAATGTATTTTATAATAAAAACTATGAATAACTCAAGATAGTACTCGAAGTATAATCGAATAAATTTTTTTTACAAAATTTAAATAATTTGAAATAGATAATGAGCTTGGTTCATTAAATTCTTTTTTAAGACCATGGACATTTCCCGAGCAATACATAAAACAACCAATTGCTACTACAATGGGCCATGTTTGGAACCAATTATTTATATCAACCCAATTGGTAAATATAAATATATGATAAATTATAATTATGACAATAGAAATTAATCTAGCTAGTTCTATTCGCCAATCTTTCTTAATTTCTTTTTTAGTTTCTTTATTAAAAATTTGCAGGGTTGACATTGCAAAACCTTTTAAATCAATGTTTTTATAACAGGTTTTAAATTTTTTTCTTTATTTTTTTGTTGATGATGATTAATATTCTATGAAAAAGTTCTGTCAATGGGAAAATAATTATGAATATTATAAAGAATTCCCAAAATCCTGCAAGATATGATATCCATACAATAGGTACTATATGAGACAAGTACATTGGCCAGACTCGTGCCCCTAATTTGATTACAACTTTTTGATATCGTTTTGAAACGATTGGAGGTCCCCCAGTTGAGCCAGACCATTTCCCAAATAACATTCCAATAGAAAATTCAGTTATCCAAGAGAAGGGAAAGAAATACGCTGGATTATATAATGTAATTGCTAAGATTATTCGCATCACAATTGCGATTGCCATAACCACATAAATATAAATTTTATTAATAGAACTCAGCCTTCTTAAAAAAGGATAAATTAATGATATCATAAAAATTGCACATATAAACCACCCTGGAGGCCAAATACCCCCGCAACCACATGTGGTAAATAAACCCCAAGTCCCGGTCAAATCTAAAAATAGGGACCAAGGGGAATATATTAGTGGAAATGGCTTATTTATAATATAATAAGCAAATAATCGAGACAAAAATACAGTACCAAAAGCCAAATAATAACCAATATATAATCTTAAAAACCTCTTTTTGATATATTTAAAATAACTCTTTTTATTTATATCTCCAGGATTACTAAACTCATTTTTCAAACCCTGAACAAATCCTGAAGCATACATGAACATAGCCATAGCAATATATAAGATAAAATTTTGTGGCATAGTTGAACCATTAATCCAACCTGATTCTAACTGCATATGTACTATGACTACAGCAAGTATTGCGGGTATTCTTATTAACTCGATTCTCCAATCCATTCTCTTAGTCTTTTGGGTAATATTGATATTATCTAAATTCTTATTTTCCGATATTGATTTGTCCATTTTTATCATTACATTTGAACTTAAATATTCAAATAATTGAAAGATACTTTTAATTGGGGAATATAATTATTTCTATCGAAAAAATATGATCAAAAAATTCAATCAATAAAAATAAAAATTGTATTTACGAAACAAAATAATTTTGAAGAAGAAATATTAATGTAACAAAAAGAATTTTGTCAGTTTGATAATATATAGGTGATACGGGCTCGGTGGGATTTGAACCCACGACTACAAGCTATCTCCAGATAAAAGTTAGGAGGCTTGTGCCATATCCACTAGGCCACGAGCCCTTGATTTAAGAAGTAAGTAAAGTGGCGGGTTAGGCAGGATATTCCCTATAACCCATGGCGGATTATGGTTTTGAACCTGCGACCTACGGATTAGAAGTCCGTCGCGCTATCCATACTGCGCTACTAACCCTAATTTTTCTTATATCCTTCAATTGAAATAAATTAAATTGGGATGAATTTAAATTTATTGATTATTGTATTTCTTATTGACAAATATATTATTTTTTAAGATTATTAATACTTATGAACAAAATTCATCCATTATTATTAAATAACTAAAAATCCTCAAAACAGAATTGATGATTGGCTGAATAATATTTATTGAAATTATAAATAGTTTTTTATGAATATATTAAAAAAGGAATACGATATATACTATAAAGAGTGCATAGCGTTTTAAAGGTTTTTTGTATCGTTTTCAAAAACAAATTAAAAGGGCATTTATTCAATTTTTCATAAAGAATAAGCATTAAATTTTTAATTGAAGAATTTCATTAAAGAGTAGGATGTTTTTTTGGACAATATTGAAATTAATAAAATTAAGCAAGGGTAAAATTGAGCTTGGAAGAATATTTATCTGAACCGCAGACATATAATAAATTGATGAATTTAATTGAATTAATGAGTAGAAGAAACTTAATAATAGATATATTGAATGGTCTACAATTACAAAAATTAGTTTCAGATATTTCTGATGAGGAAT
>SUPR01000058.1 GCA_005191425.1 Candidatus Helarchaeota ASGARD archaeon Hel_GB_B | reverse complement strand
TATGCCCAGATGCATGTATATTTATTATTTCGCTAGAAGGAAGATTTATTTTAAAAAATTTCAGCCAATTTTTAATTCTTTGTTCATCTATTTCACCTTCTAAATCAAAAGGTTCACTAAGAGCTCTTATATATAATGCACCTGCACTAGGATTAATATCAATGATCTCATTTAGCATATAATCATTTAAATAGACAATATATTTTGATTGATTTTCATGGATTTCGTAAGCCTTAATTCCATTCTCATAAATTTCAATATTAGGAGAATTAGTCCAATCAGGGTTCAAGCCCACATCTAATTTATTATATGAATAGTCAGTTTTTAGATAGATCATTCCGCCTTTTCTAGGCAAATAAACCAATATATAAGGATCAGTTAATGGATCTGAAAAATTAAAATCTAAATAAGACTTCATTTTTCTTAGTAAATAAGCCATTTTTCCAGGTATTATAAATTTTCGACCAGTCCTTGCACAAACATTCCTTACTGTTTGGAATCTCGTAATATCTTTCCAAGCAAATGTGATAAATATCAATTTGTTGGTATTTTTTGCTATTTCATAAATTTTATTTTCTACTTCAATTTCATCATCACGTTTAGTTTCTGTTATTTTAGTACCTTCTGTAATCATTACGTCAGGACGAAGATCAGTCATTGCCTGTTTGAATTTCTTGGTTAAATTTGTCTGTCTACCATGAAATCTAAAGTCACCGGTATAAAATATTTTTTTATTATCCGAATCCACTATTAAAAATGCAGAAGCACCGAGAATTGAATGGTCAACATAATAAGGAGTAATTTTCAAATTACCAATTGTAAATTCAGTTTCATCATGATATTCCAAAATATTTCTAGGAAGAGGTGTATTAGATTTTTTTATTTTTTTTTCACCTTTAAAATACCCAGAAGAAGCTCGGTCTAATATTCTGTATTTCACTATACTCAATTTATTATTCTTTGATATTTCATCAATAATATTTAAAAACTGGACGGATACGTCTGAAAGATAAATAGGTATATCTTTTCCGACCATCCAGATATACCCACAATGGTCTAAATGAACGTGAGAAATTAAAATTGCATCAATATAAGGTCTATTGTTTTCTTCGATATATTTTTCATAGCTCTCAAGGTCCGATTTGAATAAATATTTACCTCTCAGACCTAATTCCTTCATTAATTCATCGGCTTTTTCAATATTTAATAGGTCTTCTCTATATAATCCAGGGATTTTTGGTATTAAATTTAGAGATAAATGGTCTCTTATGCCGTTTCCTTGGCGATTTTTTAGAAAATCACTGTAATATTTATTTTCATTAGAGAAACTCATACCAAAATCAATTAGTATCCGGGTGTTTTTGTCTTCTAGTAATACTATATTTCCCCCTATGCAATTAACACCACCATAAAACTTTAATTTTGACATCTTAGACCCCATTCGATTTTTTATAATTATTAATGTGTTTATTATTTAAATCTTCATAGATCAAAATGTACTTGAATATTTTCAAAAAAAGCTTGCCATATTCAGTTATTTGGATGGACTTATTTTTATGAGTATCATTTTCTTTAATTAAATTCCATTCTTTTAGAGGATGAATGATTTGTTTATTCATAGCACCATAAAAAGTTGATAATTCTTTACCTGCTAATTTGGAAGAAATAGGAATATTATCATATTTGTTTGATGAAACTAAGTGAGCTAACCTTAAATGCTTTAATAGCTTTGATTTTTTTACTCCCATTTGATTTTCTTGCAATTTAACGATAATTTCTTGGTGTAATTGATCAATGATCTTCTTTTGATTTGACGATAACCCTTCTTTTACTTTATTTATTTGTTCGTAAAGTGGTTCATAATCGAGAACATTCTTGGTGTTTAATTCATTATCTGTTAATTCTAATCCAGTTATTTTTTCAATTTTCTTATAATTGTCATTGATTATTTTTTTGTTTTCTTCAAAAATATCGTTTATAACTTTTAGAGCCCGGATTAATTTATTAGATGGACGTTTCATTTCGAAATGTGGTGGGGATATACAGACCATTTTGCCAGAACTAAGTGGTTCGTCCATATTTTTTCTTTGATCCCAAAATTCGGGAATTACATAATAGACATTAATATTCCAAAAACGAGCACAATCAAGTCCCGCAATTGCGGTAATTTTTGAGCCAACAGCAAGATTTAAGCTAATGTTCACATTTTTGTCTTTAATTCGTTCATTAATAATTATTTCAGAAATTTTTTGCATAATTTCAACATAATCATGATATGATACAGGTATACCATCAAGATAATTACCCATAGGGTCTTGGATATTTTGTAAGGATTTGGGTACATTTTTAACTACTTCAATTCCCGCTGATTCTAGCTGTTTTTTCACTTCTTGGTACTTATCTAAGTTTTGGTCTACTTGAAATTTTTTTTCTCCAGTTTCGGGGTCAGTCCATTCTTTATAAAAAGTAAAAATGTAAACTTTATCTGCTTTGCTTTTTATAATCGGGTCTGTAACGCGTTCTATTTCATCTCCATTAAATGCAATATGAATTTCATCATGCCTAAATTTACTATACATCATTTAAACCTCGTGAAATTAAGTCCATTTTGAAATATAAGGACCATTATAAATTAAATTATCTTTCTGTGTAGAATAAAATTTAATAATTAAATTACTATTGAGAATTCGTTTGAGTTCATTACAAGTCTCTGAATCATTATCTATAAAACAAACTATATTTTCTTTTTCCCTAAAATTTTTAATATATTCCAATTTAAAAGTCAAATCAGGGCAATCATTATCTTTTTTCATGACTAAATCAATATTAGGTTTTTGAATTGGAATTTCATTCATTTTAAAAGATTTTATGGTTTTTTTACGTAAATTGATAGTCCTGCCCGTTAGATAAATAATATAATAATTCATTTTTAGTAATTCATTAATTATATCCTTTATACCTGGAAATGGGCGGTCTTTTAAAATATATTTATTAGAAAGAAATAATTTTACAAATTTTTGATTAATTTTTAAGATTTCATCTTCTTGAAAATTATATTTGACTAATATTTGAGCAATATTATATGCTTTTTCAAATTCTTCGGAAGAAATAGTTGGTAAATCATACATTTTTTTTAATCTATTATAAATAATTTTTTTTCTTTCCGCTGTATCCATTATAGTGTCATCAATATCAAATACAATATATTGAATTTTTGTATTATCTCTTTTATTTTTTAAATAATCTAGCATGTCTTCCTTCGAAATTAATGTTTTCATTTGGTGAGTTATTTTTGAAAAAAGTTAATAAAGTTATCTAATTTAATAAACTTAATATTTTTAATAAAAATAAGATTGGGAAATATAAATAGAAATAATTAATTATATTGAAAAATAGATAATTTAATTAAAAAAGAATCTATAATTTAATAAAATAATTTAACAATTTAGATATTTAAAGGCGATCTTTCAAAATTTAAATATCTTAGAAAAATTAAAATAATAAATTATATTTTAAATTAACATTAATCTTTAAAAGGTATGGTGTTTAAAAAACTTGAATTTATATCCAATTAAAGTATTGCTTTCTCTATTGGTAATTATTGGCGGAATTATATTAACATTCTTGATATTTCCGAACTTTTGGATAGTTCTATTAGTTATGTGGGTCATAATTGAAATTATTTTAGTCTATTTGCTTAAGTTTTGGAAAAGAAAAAAAGTTTAACAAATAGAATAAAAAGTAAAAGTATTTTCGGTTGAAATAATGAAATTTGTTTATTGGGATGAGGATAAAGTAAAAGAATTAATTGATAAACTTGCAAAACTTGAATGGAGTAAATTACAAGAAAATAGTGAGAAATTTGTTGCAGGTTTTACTCATGATGGGAACATAATTAAGATTTACAAATACCCTACAAATAAACAATTTAAAGTATATTATAATTCTTTGCCGTACTTTAGTTATATAAATAAATTTAATGATATGGAAAGATTAAAAAGTTTTTTACACCAATTCAATGGGAAAAAATCTGTCGAAATTGATGATGCAGGCATTGGGTGTCCTGTTGGAGGAATTGTAATCTGTATTTATTCTAAAGAGCGAGATATGGCAGCATTAAAAATTATTGGACTTCGATTTTTTCAAAAACCGCTTTTTTCGAGTAAACAATATAATATTGAAGTATTAAAAAGATTACAATGGGCTTTTAGAGAACTTAATATCACTCGAGATGCATTTATTAAAATCTGTCCGGGTGATATTTTTACTACTTCTATTGATTATTTGTGGAAAAATGGTTATAATATTATAACAACAAAAGCAGATGGAATTGCACACATTTTAGCTGAAACGCGGTTTTTACAGTATTTAGAATCAATTGGAATTCCAAAAAATATTTTAGATGTAAATCCGAGAAAAATAGATTATGCTGCATTTCATAAATCGATAAACGATTTTTTACGGAAAAATCCAAAATTTAAACGTCGATTTTTTAAAACAGGATGGTATAAAGATAAGAAGAATTAATGTTAATATAAACGATTTATTTCATTATTTATTTTGATTAAACACTAATAAATTTAAATATCTAATATTATTTTAATTACTCATGAAGATATGGATAATATTAAGGATTTTAATTTTAATAATATTACCAATTTCAGTTTTATTTTATACGATTTCATCTAATATTTACATATATTCACAGTCAATAATTAAAGTGGAAACTATAACATTTCCAAGTCGGAATGGAGACATTGTAAGTGCAAATTTGTATTATCCAAAAAAGCCATTTTCAATGCCGTGTCCTGTAATTATCTATTTACATGGATTATCTTGGTCTAAAGATTTAGATGTGAGATTTCCCCTTGAATTGACAAAAAAAGGGTTTATGGTATTACAATTAGACCAAGAGGGGCATGGACAAACAAGTAGAGGGATATACGAACGAGAAACTTTAGGGCCATTATTTTGGGAAAATGTAATTGGAGCATTGGATTATATTTATTTAAGGAAAAACATATTTAATATCTCAGCAATTGGGTGTTTTGGTCATAGTTTAGGAGGTTGGGCTACATTAATGGCTAGTGTAATAGATCCTAGGATAAACGCTTCGATTTCATTGGCTGGTCCAAGTAATTTAACATATTTTTCTACGAGACATGATTTTGATAGACAATTCCATTTAATGAAAATACCATTTAATGAAGACATACTGCATAATCCAGAATTAAGGCGCAATCTTTCAGCAGTTCTTTATTTGAACGGGACATTTCCCGGGATAATTCCACAGGACTTGTTATTGATTTATGGCGGAGCAGACACGCTAGTACCTGCTCAACAAGGAGTGGATATAAATAAAACAATTAATAACTCAAAAAAATGTCAACTTGAAATCTTACCTGGGGCAGACCATAGTTTAATGAATACAGATTTATTCTATACAAATATTCGAGTTGTCCAATATTTTGAAGAAAAATTAATGGGAATTTCCCCTGAACCACGAAGTATTTTAGAGAAAGAAATAGTTTGGGTTCAAGTCTTTATGAACCAAATAGTCACCTTACTGCTAATTCAATATCTCATAGCTATATTCGCGTTTTTTATATATAGAAATATAAAAAGTTCAAGAATGCTAAATTCAGATCAAAAATTGAAAAATCAAGAATTTACTAAAAATAGAATTGAAAAATTAAAAACATTAGGAAGATTAACTTTATATATAACAATGGTATTAATTCCAGTATTTGGAATATGGGTTGTATTATATTTTTTACTTCCGATAATAAACAATTTTATTTTGACTATGATAATTGGAGGACTTTTATTCATTATTTATGCAATTGGCGTTCTTTGGTATAAAAATAGAGAAAAAGTAAACATTGATTTCATAAAAAGAAATATTAAAAAGGAATTAGATATAAAAAGTATTACATTAGGGGTTATTTTTGGTATATTACTTACGGTTATCTATTTCGTTATCAGTAATGCGTTTAAAATTATTTTCATTTATCCGAGGTCATATTATTATTACATAGAGAGTCTTCTCTTAGCTATACCAATATTTGGAATTGAATTGATTTTTAGAAAAATAATACAAGAAGAATTAATGAAGCATAATAAACATAAGAAATTCTTTTCAAATCTTTTGATTCGATGGACAACAGGATTTATATGTATAGGAGTATTATTTCCGATGCTCCAAATAACTAAGGATTATTATATCCCAACAACAATAGGAGCTATTTTTTTGACGGGAATTTCACTTACATCAATTTATCTATATGAAAAATCGCGGACTATTATAGAAGGTATTCTTTTTGAAACAATTTTTATAGCCTATATTTTTGCAAATTCATATTATCTATTTTTTTAATTTTATAATAAAAAATAAGAGAGAATAAAATTTAATATTCATGTTGGTCTTTTAATAGACGTGGAGGTACATCTTTTTCTCCGATAATTTTAAGCTCATAACCAATACCTAGTCGTTCTCCAGTTTCAGTTCCAAATCCAGCTTTAGAGATTGACCTAGCTTGCCTCTCAGCAGTTCTTTGGTCTATTAATTGTGTATCTTCATCAAAATAAAGTAACCACTTTTTTTCTTTTTCGTCCAATATCATTCTTATGCCTGACTCTGCGGGTTCGGAAATACGAGTGAATATTTTACCTGAAAATACCAAAAAACAATTTTGCTTCTTTTCAACAGTTGGTTCCATTGAAATTGAAATTGATTCACCTCTTGGAGTAATTACAGTTTGGATTTTTTCAAATGGAGAACCACTGGAAGTCTTTACAGGCTCTTGAGGTTTTATTACTTCTTTTTCAATTTTGGATTTGAATTCAGATTCTATTTTTTCAAGTTTAGATTCGTCCAATTTCTTTTTTTCATCAATATCTATTATTGCCTTAGATATACTGTTTATTTGTTCTTCAATTAATACCATCTGTTTAGAATAATAATTTTGAAGTGTTTGAATTTGGCCCTTTTGTAATTCTTTAACAAAAGTCATAGTATTATTATAAATTTCTTCTAATTCTTTTAGTTCTTTATATTGTACATCTTCAGCTGCTGAAATTGCACGTTTAAAATTAGAATCAAGATTAGGCTTAAAATTTTCAATTAATTGCCTTTTAATTACATTTAGAGCATTCTTATAATCATTTTTTAGAGTTTCCAACTCGTTTTTTAGTACCTGATTTATTTTATTTTTTGCGTTAATTTCTTGTTCTAATTTAAATGTTTGTTCCCTATTGCTCGTATTCTGTAATTTAATATTTTCAATTTTTTGTTTCAATTCAGTGATTTCATTGTTTTTTAGGATTAATTCATCGGATTTTCGGTCATTATATTCGCTTAATTGTGATACCTTCCTTTTTTCTTCTTCTAAATCTTGTTTTAATTTTTTTATTTCATCGCTTTTTTCTTTATTAATTTTTTCAATTTTTGTATTTAATTCATCAACTTTTTGAGTTTCTAGAGTTAGTTCGTTTCTTAATTTTTCAAGTTCATTTGAATAATTATTAATGATACGTTCATTCTCAGTTTTAGATGTTTTTAATTTTTCAAGTTCTTCGTCTAAAAGATTGATTTTATCTTGAGCTTGTTTCAAATTGTTTTGTAATGTTATTTTTTCAGTTTCAAGTTCTCTTAATTTCGAGTTAAGGGAATCAACTTTTCTTTCAAGTTCTTTTTTTTGCTGGGTTAAAAGGGTGATATTATTGTTTAATTCTTCAATTCTATTCTTTTTCTCTTCATTTTGAGATTTTAACCTTTTTAAATCAACTTGTGCTTCGTTTAATTTTCTTGATTTCTCTTCAATTGTGGAATCTTTTTGAGATAATAATTGAGTAGTTTCATTCAATTTATTATTTAATTCTTTAATTTTTTCGGTATTTAATTCTTTAATTTTTTCAATCTCTTTTTTCAAATCTTCGATGTCTTCAGTTAATCGTTGATTTTTCAAATTTAATTCATTTCTTTCATTTGTAATTTTTTGTATTTCTTTTCTTAATTCAGACATCCTCGTTTCCTTTTGTTGTAAAAGGTTGGAAACATTATCATCAGAATTTTCCGACACTATGATCATCCCAAATTAATATTTAAATTTTATATGATTAGTTCATTTGGTTTAATTTGGTTAATATTAAATATAAATAATAATAAGTAAATATCTTTTTATAAAATTACATTTTAAAAAAGAAATCAAGTTTGACTAATTTCTAAAATTTGGAATATAAGTTATGTTAAAAATGTAAGATTATTTTAGATAGGAGTTTTGTACTAATTAAAAATAAATGGGAAAGAAATTAAAATAAAAATATAATAAAATATTAGGTATAAAAATAATTAGAAAATAAATTAGAGTTTTTTGTATTCTTCCAAGACTTTTTCTGAAACGTCCATAGTGCTGCCGAACTTTCCTTCCTTGCGGTATTTTTCTGGTACTGCGTCTCTTGGTAATGTCTTCCAGTTAGACTCAACATCTAACCCGCCTTCAATCATTTTTGCAATAGCGGAATATAATTTTTCTGATTCTGTTTCGTAGCCGAGGTAATCTAACATCATTACAGCAGAAAGTAGTGTGGCAGTTGGATTTGCTACAGGTTCACCTTTATAATTTTTGCGGGCTAATACTGCAGGTGCAGACCCGTGAGTAGGTTCGAAATAAGAGGCTTTTGGTCCATATACACCAGATCCGGCAACACCAAGTCCACCCACAATTTCGGCAGCTTCATCAGAAAGAATATCGCCAAGCATATTGGGAATTACTATAGTATCATGATAATCAGGATATCTTAATAATCTTCTTGCGAAATCGTCAACAATATATGTTTCAACTGTAATTTCCGGGAAATAATTTTCAGCTATTTTTTTAATTCTATTAATAAACATCCTATCTTGGTCTCTTAGGACGTTTGGTTTACAGACAATTTCCAGTAGACCTTTGCCGATACCCTTTTCTTTTCGTTTCATACAAATTTCGCATGCTACTTTACCAATTCTATCAGTACCTTGTGGAGAAACTATACGGAATGCATATTTTGCTTTTTCGCCCCATTTTTCTAAATCAGCTTTTGTAATAACGCCTTTTCTAAAAAGAGCTTTAACTTTGCCTTCCTTTCCTGCAGCGGCATACATTCCTTCAGTTCCTTCCCTGACAAAAGTATAATCTACATTTTCAACAAGTTCAGTTTTCATAACCGTTTCCATTCCTTTAAAGTATTTAATGGGACGGATATTAGCAAAGTTTTGTAGACCCCATCGTAAATACGCAATAACTTGTAGTGCTTTCTCCTCAGTTGCTCCAAAAAGAATCGCATCGCATTTATCAATTGCTTCTTTAGTTTCAGGGGGAAACGCAGAACCGTGAGTTTTTATTGCAGATTCTCCGGCAGGCATTTCTTTTATTGTTAGTCCCGGGATTTTCATACCTTTTAATACATGAACAGTCCCATTAACAACTAATGGTCCAATACCATCGCCACCAATTGCGACAACTGTTTTTTCTTTTTTTTCTGCATTTGGCGACCTTAAAACACTAGGGGTTTCCATCAATTCCATTACAAACATTCCTCTCGTTAAATTAATATGATTTATATTCTTATTTATAAAATTGAATTGAATTTATTTAAAAATTTAGTAAGTCAGTCGATACTTTAAAAATTAAAATATAGAGATTATTTACAAATATCAAAATAAAAAAAATTAACATATTTCAATTAGCTCAAAATCTTCATTACCAACATTTAAATCAATAGCAAGTTTAATGTATTTAATATCTTTTGGACTCTTATTTCTTAATTTTTTCTCGACGTTCTTTAAAATACTTAACCCATATATATCTAAAGCAACCGGGTCAGAACTTGCACAAAGTATACCAAGATGATACTGTTTTCCTCCATGTCTAATCTCGTTTGTTTTTAATAAGGTTTCTATTCCATCCATAATAGTTAATGTGGGTTTAAAAAAAGTGTTTAATTCAGCAATAGTTCGGTTTATATCTTTTATTTTAGTATGACATTTTATTCTTTCTCCTTTTGATAAATACCCAAAAGCATTTTTTAATGCCCCGGTCATTTGACAATGTCCATGGACTTTTAAAATAGGTAGTGAAATTATTGTATCATAATTTAATGGCTCCTGTGCCACTTTTAATTTAAACCCGGAACGGCTTTCTATTATTTTCATATTATTGTAAAGATTAAACATTGGAATTGAATATTTATCACAAATTTTCTTTATTTCAGATTTATTAACCGAAAATCCAACACAATCTACAGCCGAAGCATCACCAACAGCAAGTTCATAACTATTTAATGCTTTTATTAATGCTTCAAATAATTTTAAATTTGTCGTGGTAGGATATTTTTCATAAGAAACGATATTTGGCTTTATAAATATTCTACCTTTCAATTCCTTTTTAAATTCTTTAATGATTAAGTCTACAAATTTTATTCTATCCTCAGATTTAGAATAATATACTTTAGACATTTTATTTTCCTATTCCAAGTTCTAATGTTAATTTAATAAAGAAATGATTAATATAAAATTTATTTGAAGGTAATCTGTGTAAATATTTATTTATTTTCCTTTATTCTTCATTTAAATATTGAATTTGCTAAATTAGAGTTATTGCTTAATTATTAATGGTTCTTTTTTAATTTCAATGCACGAGATTATAAGAATCATAAAGAAATAATATTTGACTAATTAAATTTTTGCCGAATTTTGTTGATTTTAATTGTAATATAATAACTACATAATAGAATAAAAAACATACATTAGATGAAAATGGAAAATATCTTAATTACAAGAGTAATAGAAAATTAAAATCCTTCTTATGAAATAAAAGAACAATTCATAAAAGATAATAAGGACTTTTATTTAAGAAATTTATAATGTAATAAGGAATTCTAGTCAAAAAAACAAACGGAAATTAATTAAATTTTTATGTTTTAATTTTTAATCAAATTATTTTAAATTGATAATAACTTATTCAGAAGGATAATTTTTATAAATGGGATATAATTAAATAACCTAGAATTTTTTTTGGTGATACTGATTAACAAGTTAGAATTAATTAAATTATCAGTGGGAATGATTGGTAATTCATTTGCATATATGATTTTTTATTTTCTATTACCAGTTTTTTATAAAGAATATGTATTTAAGCCGTCTTTGTCATTATTGGGGCTTGATAATATATTAAATACAGTATCTTTTTCTATGATTACAATACCATTTGCAATAAGCGCATTAGTCTACATATTTTCAGGTCATATTTCTGATAAGACAAGGACAAGGTTTGGACGGAGGAGACCTTATTTACTCCTTGTTATTCCATCGGCAGCATGTTTTATTTTTCTTGGACTACCACCAAATATTTTAATATCAATGGGCTTTCCCCAGAATTATATTTTATTGTTGATACTCGGGACATTATATGTTTCTTTATATAGAATATTATATTGTAATTATATTGCGCTATACGTAGACTTAACGCCACCAAATCAGCGGGTTTCAGCCTCAATTTCAATTAATTTATTTGGAATGATTGGGACAATAGCTACATTTATAATACCGCTTGTTTTTGAAGGTATGTCTTCATTTTTAGAAATAACGGCATTAGTTGGAAGTATTTATTTATTGTTGATGTTATTCGTATTTTTTTTAGGGCCTAAAGAAGACCTCGAAAAAATAAATAAGATAGATTTAAAAGAGAAAATTCCAGGATTTTTTAAGTCATTTAAAGATAGTATTACAGATTATAATTTCAAATATTATTTAAGTGCTTCATTCTTTTTTGTATTAGCATATTCATTAATGACTACGGTATTTATGGACTTTTTAAAATTTAAACAGACATATATTCCTGTTGAATTTTGGAATATATTTTTAGTTTTATTAATAGTAGCTGTTTTTGGTTTTTGGTTTTATTCAAAAATGTCTAAAAAAAGAGGAAAAATACCAACTTTTAAGATTGCGCTTTATATTGGATTTTTAGTCCAACCTTTTATGATTTTTTTGGGCATAGCAGGTAGTCCATTATCATTAATAATTCAATTAATCATTGTTTTTGCTATACTACTATTTGTATTACTAGCGGTACTTACATTTCAGAACGCAATTTTAATGGATATAGCACCTCCAGATAAAGAAGCAACATATTCAGGGATTTGGCTATTTGTTTCAGTGATTGGAATGCCCGTTGCTAGTGGACTGGTAGGTTTGATCAATGATGTTTTTATCAATGGACCACCTATATTAAATTTCTGGATTTATAGGACAGGAGAATATCCGGGACATGATTTTGCTTATGCATTACTTCTTTTGATCGCTTCCATAAGTTACTTCATAAGTTATTTATTCTTAAGAAAGGTCAAATATAAAGAAGAACTTAACAAATAAAATATAATGAAAAATAAAATAAAAAAAAGAAAGAAACACAATTACTTAAACTAAAGCAGCTATTTTTTCATTTAATATAAATCCAAATTTTTCCCATAAGAATTTTCCATAGCAATTTAATGTGAAATAACCACTTTCTAATTTTTCTATAACTGGAAATTTTAGACCAGCATGGGGGGAGAAAATACTCAATTCATCAATAGTTTTTTTAATTTCGTTAATTTCTAAGTTTTCAGATGTACAAAAATCTTGGATATTTATTGGTTTTTCCGACATACCTACTTTTCTAAAAATTTTTGCATACATATTATTTTTAATAGTAGTCCGCATTAACAGTTCCCAATTCATTCGCATGATTGAAATCTCTTCAATTTCATTGCATTCTGCCTTGGAAGCAAATTTTAAAAATTCTAAAGCCCTGTACAAAGATTTTTTAATATCCTTGTTGGTGGAGATTCTTATTTCATTAAATGTAAAAATACAATCAAAAATTTTTAGGGGGTAATTAATATGAAATAATTCAGAAATGAAAAGCCAGAGATCCTTATCAATTTGAAAGTCTTTTTCTAATTTTATAACTAAATCTTCTTTTTTACTAAGTAAATCATCTAAATTTGCCGAAATTTTTTCGATTAACTTTATAAAAATATCAAATAATTTCTTTTTAATTTCAGATAGCTGCTCTACAAATCTATCTTTTTTGAATTCAATTAATCTTGGGTCAGGTAAATTCATTTTTAGCTTTTGGGCTGGTTTGGGTTGTTCTTTTTTAAGAAGAGATATAAACGCATTTGGTTTCCTTCCAATGCTTAAAGCTTCTTCTAAATCACTAATTCTACTTATCAAAATTTCATATTCTTTAAGTAGATTTTGAATTTCATTCAAAATATCGAACCCCTAACAAGAATCTCTTTTTCAAAATCTAAATTTAATTTTTTGATTTTTAAATACATCAATAATAAATAATAAGGAAATTCCTTCTTATATAATTTGCTGAAAACTATTTCCCATATTTTTTTCTATTAAATATTTTAAATAGAACTGAATTTAAATTATTTTAAAAACAAAATTTATTAATAGTAATAGTTTTAGGTAATATTTTTATGAAAAATTTTCATTTACTTATTTTATTTTTTATACATAATCCAAATAATCATTATAAAGAGAATTCTACTCCAATTAAAATATTAGACATTAAATAATAACCATTTATCAAATAACAATTATTTAAATATTAGATTAACAATAGAAAAGTTAAAAATTTTTTAAAAGAAATTAAAACATAAGTCATTAAAGGCAGAATTTATAAATCATAAAAAAAATTAGAAAATATTAAAAGATTTATTTAATGGAAGAGAGAGATAAAATGATTAAAAAGGGAGATAAAATAGGTATAAAAATTATTGGCTTTTTATTTATGTTAGTTGCAATAGTCTTTTTTATTGTAGGAATTTTATGCCAAATACCATCGGTTAAGATCCCATCTACGTCAATTATTGGAGAAATATGGCAAAATTACATTGTTAACTTACCATATTTAGGTTCCTATTTAAACAAATTGACACCATTTTTAATTTCATATATGCAGATTTTGGGTATCGTATTGATAATTTTAGGGATTATTTTAGCGATTGATTCAATTGGACTTTTTAAATTAAAGAAATGGGCGCATTCCTTAGCTGTATTGCTATCAATTATTGCAATTATAGTATTATTGGGGATTATATTTGTTTGGTATCTCCTAAAATCTGATATTAAGGAGGAATTCGGTAAATCTTAAAGAATTTAATTGAATTATTATTAATTTTTAAAAATTATTTGATTTATAAGAAAGATTGATTTATAAGAAAGATATTAATTTGAAGATGTCCAAATATGACATTAATTTAAGAATTTTTCATAATTAAAAAAACACTTAATAAGATAAAGAATAAAAGCCAGTATCAATTAAAACGAAAATGTGAAGTAAAATGGTCGATATAAATTGGGATGAACTTGGATTTGATTTTATTCCTACTGACAAAATGTTCATATCAAAAGCTGATGCATCTGGTAATTATGATGAAGGAAAGGTAGTGCCATTTGGTAATATAGAATTATCTCCTGCTGCGTGTGTACTGAATTATGGTCAAGGCGTATTTGAAGGGATGAAGGCGCAACGGACGAAGGACGGAAAAATAGTGTTATTTAGGCCCCTTGAGAACGGGAAAAGAATGAAGGAGTCGGCAGAACGATTGGCAATTCCACCTTATGATCCAGAAAAATTTGTTGAAGCGGTAAAAGCCACGGTTTTAGCAAATAAAGATTATATACCGCCTTATAAAAAAGGTTCATTATACATTAGACCAATTCTTTTTGGTTCTGGAGCAATTTTAGGCGTAGCACCTTCACCAGAATATACATTTATCGTATTTGTGGTCCCAGTGGGTCCATATTACAAGGAAGGGTTTAATCCTATTAAATTAGAAATTATTAAAAATTATCACAGGGCAGCTCCAAAAGGAACAGGCGCAGCTAAAGCTATCGGAAATTATGCGGGGTCACTAGTACCTGGAAAATTGACGAAGTCTAAAGGTTTTGCTCAAGAAGTCTATTTAGATGCGAAAAATGAAAAATATATCGAGGAAGTAGGTACTGCAAACTTTTTCTGTGTTGTAGACGGTGTTTTATTAACTCCTCGATTGACCGGGTCAATTTTGCCAGGTATTACAAGAAAATCAGTGATACAATTAGCAAAAGATAAATTAGGAATGACAGTCGAAGAAAAAGATATACCGTATGAGGAAACCTTTAAATCATCAGAAGCATTTTGTACAGGCACAGCTGCAGTAATCACACCAATTGGGTCTATTACTTTTGAAGAAAAAGAATACATTTTTAATGATTTTAAGGTAGGCCCAGTAACACAAAAATTATATGATCTATTAGTAGGAATTCAAAGAATGGAAATTGATGACTCATATAATTGGGTTGAAGTTGTTAAATAATTTTATATTTGTCCAATTTCTTCTTTTTATCTATATTTTTTATCATAATTTTTTCTCTTTAATCTCAAATTTTTGTAGGTAGTCATTGTAAAATTTTTTTAACTAAAATTAGAAAAAAACGGTGTGGATAATAATAAAAGAATATTCTACTTAATTTATCGATTTTAAAATAATTATTTTTTAAATGAATTAAATAAATTAATAAATAAAAGTTATTTAATTTTTATTTACTACACATATTAAATAATAACAATAAAATTAATGGTGAATATAAAATTGGCAGAAAAAGAAAGTTATGAAAAAAAGTTACCGATGTTTTTTGGGAACAAGATAACAGCTTTGTTATTTTTAATTAATACATTATTGCTTCTTTTCCAAGCGACTACAACCGTTTTAGGTGCATTTGGGATAATTCCTTATGGCAATTTGCCGGCTATTTTAAGTGGATCGCCGGATTTAGTAAATGCGATATATGGTTTTTTTCTTCAAACGGTCATATTAACTATTAGTTTTGCAGGTGTATCATTTATTTGTTTTGTAGGGATCTATCAACAACAAGAATGGGCAGCAGGAATAAGTTTAATATTAACAGGATTAATTAGTATAAATATGGTAGTGCATTTAATTTTCAGTTATAATTTATTTGGATTTTTTAATACATTACTTGAATTCACAATATTTGCTCTTTCAACAATAGCATGTGGATATATAATTAAAAATTTTAAAAAATATACATGAGGCGATTTTTTGAAGAAAAAATATTATTTAATTATATCCCTCATAGTATCGGGAATTTTATTATTAAATATATCTAATATCAGCTATATGACAACAAAAAACGGAACAGGTACTCCAATTATCAAACACATACCAGTGAAGACAACTAATATTGGTTATGATTTATTGATATCATGTGATGTGATATATTCTGGAAATTTTATAGCTCAATTAATGATTAGAAAACCGGGTGTTTGGCAATATAATATTACAAATATGACCCATGGTTTCGGAAATACATATTATACAATTATTCCAGCAAAAAATGTAACAGTTGCTGGACTTGAATATTATATTAAAGTATATGTTAATGAAAATATAACAGTAACTTATCCTTATTCTAATGCTTCTGATAATCCTCTGAAAATATTGGTGAGAAACTATTACATGGAATATTCACTTACACCAATATATTTTGGAATCATTGTAATACTAATATTCACTATTCTTTATGTAGTTGATATTATAGAGATAAAGAATCCATGGGGAGGCAAAAAGAATTGAACAAAAGAAATCTATTCCTTTCAATTTTAATAGTAAATGTCTTATTTTTACAGCTTGTAGCTCCTAGTCTAATGAATCTTATTCAATATAATTCTTCAATCCAACACTCTAATTCGGGAGAAACATTACATAAAAGTGCTACAAAATATAAGTGGACATATATTGGATATTTTTGTGCTGACAATAATCTTGACGAGTATGGGGTAGATGATATTAATGAAATAGAAACGGGAATGGACAATTCAGCAAATATTTCAATAATAACTATAATTGACCGATATCATTCAGGTGCAACGACCTATAGAATTCAACATGATACTTCGTCCGCAATAACCTCTCCAATAGTCCATCCAACAGGAATTCCGAGCGAACCAAACATGGGTGATGGGACAACACTGAGGACTTTTTTAAAATGGGTATTTCAAAATTATCCTGCTGAAAAATATGTTTTAGACCTATGGGATCATGGTGGCGGGTGGTTTGGAATTAGTTTCGATGATCATTCAGGACAAGATGGTCTATCATTATCTGAGGTAAGAGATGCAATTTCTGGAGCCCTCGCAGATGCGGGTGAAGATAAAATAGATATCATTTCAATGGACGCTTGCTTAATGGGTATGTTAGAAGTAATGTATTATCTTCAGGGTTTATGTGATGTCCTTGTTTCCTCAGAAGAGACAATTTATGCTCCAGGATATCCATATAAAACTATTATTGGTGATTTGTGCCTGTATGGAGATACACACACTACATACCAAATTTCAAGTATGATGGTCGATGATTATGAGACTTATTATAATAGTTATAGTGGTTGCACACTGTCCGCTGTAAATTTGTCCAGTACTTCATATAATGACCTAACTACGACTTTTAGTCATTTTGCAGATAGTCTTTATAATAACCTGTTAGGACAAAGTTCACAAGTCCAATCTGCAAGAGAACAGACTCAAGAATTTTATTATCCATCTTTTATTGATTTATATGATTTTTGTGATTTTCTTACACCAATGGGTTTATCTTATATAAGCTCAAATGCTAGTGCTTTAAAGACTGTAATAAATAAGGTAGTAATAAATTATGCAGCTACAGGGACAAGTAGAGCTAAAGGGATTAGTATTTATTTTCCAAAAACCAGCTCAGATTATAGGTCATCTTATGGGTCTCAATTAATTTCTACATCGACCAATTGGGACAATTTTTTAAATTACTATTATACAGTACCAAAAGTATCAGTGGACATATCAAATTATTACACAAATGAAACAATAAAGCAAGGTAAAACATTAAAACTCTCAGTTACATTAAAGAATACTGGTGAAGTTCTTGCATCATGTGTGAATGGGTCATTACAATCAAATAATCCAAATATCACAGTTAATCCGGCCAATAATTTTTGTAATTATGGCTCAATTTCAATAAATTCATATAAAACAGGGACATTTATCTTTAATGTAAGTCCTACTATAATAAACAGGTCAATGTTTGTATTGTATTTTATCATGAATACTAAATTTTCAGGTATAACTAGAATAATTCATCGAAATATCTCATTATATTTTATAGTAGGAGTAGACACGGTTATGGGTGGAGATTCGTTTAATTCAGCGGTATCAATTTCTTGGGGCGAATCTATTGGAATTTTGCCGGGGCCTGCTAATGATAGGTCAAGTTGGTATAAGATTAACATTTCAAAAAGTGTTTCTACAATATTATTCAATCTGACAAGTCCAGTTCCAGCTGCTGATTTTGATCTATATATTTATTCGCCCTCGGGAATTTTTATAACAGCTGCGGTTTCATCTAGCTTTCCAGATTTAACAAGTGTAACAACCACCGAAACAGGAGAATATAGAATAAAAGTCCACCCTTATACAGGAGAAGGGCTTTTTATTTTAAACCTTGTAAAAAACCAAACCTGTGAAGATGGAAATAGTATTGGAACTTCTTTCGAAATTAATTTGCCAACTGATGCAGTAGTATATGGAAGTTTGCCCAATTCTGGAAATTCTAATGGGTATCTAATTTTTAGAATAGTTTTATTAGCAGGACAAGTCTTAATCCTATCATTGACAGGAGATGCAGGGACTGATTTTGACATATATATATTAGATAGTTCTTTTACTTCGGTCGATTCATCGACATCGAGCTATTACCCTGAACGAACAGCATATAGAGCCGAAACATCAGGAGTTCATTATATCATTTTAAGTGCTTATTCAGGTTCTGGATCATTTTCAATGGAAGTTTCAGTTAGCGCGGGATACTTTTTTGATTGGACAACTATTATATTAATTATAGTGATTGTAATAATCGTTATAGCAGGTATATACATTTATTGGAGATATTTTACATAGAAATCTTCTAATACATTAATTCTTACCTTTTTTTATTGTTTTAGATCTAGTAAATTTATCATTTCTCTTTATTACAGAAGATAACCAAAATTATTTTAAAAAATACATATTATAGAGATAATTTCCAATTTTAAAAAATGGACATCTTAAAATATTTTATGATTATAAATCAATAGCCCTTGTGAGAATCACAATTTTTTAAAAAAATTTAAAGAAATCAACAAAACGTTTAAATGGAATTGTAATTAAAAGTAATTTAGAGAATAAATTAAGTTTTGTGATTTTATGGTTTCAGATAGGATAGAACAAAATATAGATAATTTAAAACGCCCGGAACCAATTACAGTAAAAAGCGTCCCAGCTTGTTTTCAAGATGGTAAAACTTTTAAAACATCTAGATTTGAGTGTGTTATGTGCGACTTTTTTGAAGAGTGTAAGAAGGCAAAGATATAGTTTAATTTTATGTTTATTAATTTATTTAATATTAGAATAAAAAATATTGAAAAAAAATACTCCAAATTTCAGAATTTTTCTTTAAGAATCTTTAGAATCACATCATTTGCACTTTCCATTTTTTCAAGAATGTTAGAAGTATCTTTTAAGCGATAATTGTCTACATTTTTTAAGATTTTTTTAGTCAATTCAGCGGCTTTGGGTATATTTCGTTCATAAAATAGAGGTAAATTATGTTCTTGTAGATATCTATCAGGGTCAAGCAAATCCAGTTGGACGCAATTTACAGCGGGAGTGCCTATTAATGCTGATTCCCGGGTCATTGTAGCACCACCACTTACAACAACATCTGCAAATTTCATAAGACTTATAGAATCTACAGCTTTTGTTGGAATTATTATTTTTTCTGGGCCCCATTGGTCAAGAAAATATTTAGCTTGCTCTTTATATCGCGGAAAAACTACTATTTTTATCTCAGGAAATTCTTCAACTATCTTTTTAACGATGAGAGCATTTATAGGAAGATTAGGATTTAAATCGGGATTGTCCATAAAATATGAAGAATGTGCTTCATCAGGTCTGAATACAGCAAAACGGTCATCCAAAGTTAGTCCAAGTTCAGATAGGATATTTGGGTCAAATTTGGCGTTTTTTGTCCAAGCTAATTCGTCTACTCCATCATATGTATACAAATTTTCAGGGAGTACGCCCCATTTTAATGCTTTATCTTTAGGAATAGAAGTTGGTAGAATTGCATATGTTGTTAGAGGAAATGTCAAACGCCAAACAGGTATTGCGTGTGGTGAATTATCAAAGGTTATAATTGGAATTTTTAGACCAAAAGCAACGCGGACTCCACCAGGTGAAGCTTGAGATATTAAGACATCTGGTTTACCCTCTTTATCAATAATTATTTCTGTTAACTCTTTTACTCTAATAGCGTAATTTAAAAGTTTTTCCTCTAAGGTATAACCCAATTTTCCTACTGGATAAAAATTGATTTTAAAAACTTCTTTTAAAAAACTATAATTGTAATCTATATCACGAGCTGTAATGAAATAGTCCCAATTAAGTTTGTTAAATTCCGTTGTTAAACTACATGCTATTCTACTTTGCTTAGTTGTGCAACTGTCCATCCAAATTTTTAATTTTCTAATTTTAATCGACCATTAAATTATTACAAAAATAATTTGAATAAAAAGTATTTTAAATTACTTTAAATGTTTATTAGTTAAAATATTTAATTTATAATGGATTTAAAATAAACATTTATTTATTACTTCTGAGATTTAGATGTGGTCATTATAAATGAAGAAGATTTTGATATTGGGAGCTGGTGGTCCAGCTGCTTATAATTTTATTAGTGCATTAAGATTAGTAAAAGGAGAAAATTTTTTTCTTGTAGGTAGTGATGCTAATAAATGGCATTTGAAATTAATGGACGTTGATAAAGATTATTTGGTACCTCGTTGTACGGACCCTAATTATTATGATTTGATTAATGAGATAATTGAGGAAAATGATATAGAATTTGTCCATGCGCAGCCGGACATAGAGGTCAAATATTTATCAGAAAATAGAGAAAAAGTTAAAGCAAGGACATATTTACCAGCTAAAGAGACGGTCAAAATCTGTCAAGATAAAGAGAAAAGTGCAAATATTTGGTTAAAAAATGGATTAATCAAATATAGTACAATAAAATTGAGAAAAGAATCATTAGAAAATGATATTCAGAGAGCTATTAAAGAATTTGGCTTTCCTTTCTGGATTAGGGCGACTAAGGGTGCAGGAGGTAGAGGGAGTACACCAGTGTATAATTTTAAAACTGCAATTTCCTGGATAAACTACTGGAATTCAAGAGGAATGGATTGGGAATTTATAGCTCAAGAATATTTACCCGGAAGAAATATAGCGTTTCATAGTATTTTTAGAGATGGAGAATTAATAACATCTCAGGCAAGAGAGCGGCTAGAATATATTTATCCATATCTTGCACCAAGCGGGATAACTGGTACACCTGTTGTGCAGAAAACAATTAATGACAATAAAATAAATGAAATAGCTACAAAATCAGTTATTTCTATAGATAAACATGCAACAGGGATATTTTGTGTTGATTTAAAACTAGATAAGGAAAATATACCATGCCCTACTGAAATTAATGCTGGTAGATTTTTTACTTCAAATTTATTCTTTGCATTTGCAGGTTCGGAATTAAATATTCAAGAAGCAAATTTGCAGTACCTTTATATAAAATTAGGTTATGGTGAATATTTGCCATCAAATATTAAAAAATATAATATTTTACCTGAAGGACTTTATTGGATTAGACATATAGATTGTGGATATCATTTAATTTTTGAAAAGGATTTGAAATGGAAATAGAGAAATCACACAAAATGGACAACTTAAAAAAAGTATTGTCAAATATAAAAGTCATAATTTTTGATTTAGAAGGTACTATTTTAGAAATGGATGCAGATTGGGAAAAAATGAGAAAAAAGATTAGCGATTATTTCTTAGAGAATTTTAATATTAAATTAGAATTTAAACCGATCCTTTTAAAAATTGATGAAGCTTTAGAACTTTTATCAAAAAAAAGACCAATAAACGAACTCAAACAAATTAAAGAACACGCATTAAATATCATTGAAGAAACACACATAAATGCTGCAAAAAATTCGACATTATTTGATGGTATAAAGGATTTATTAAAAAAATTAAAAAAATTAGGTTATCAACTGGTAGTTTTTACACGTAGCGGAAAAAAATCCACCAAGATTTTATTGGAAAAAAATGGACTAAATAAATTTTTCAAAATTGTAATTACGAGAGAAGATACCGAACATTCAAAACCTTCTTCTGAAGGAATAATTAAAATTATGAATTATAATAATTTTAACCCAGATAAATACCTAATAATTGGAGACCACCCTTATGATATAATATCAGGAAAAAATGCAAATATTCATACATTAGGGGTTTTATCTGGTATTGCTTCTAAGGACGACCTGATAAAAGTAAGACCAGAATTTATTCTAAATAATATCGTAGAACTTCTTGATTATCTTGATTAAATTTGTATTTTATTAATTTTCGATTAAATTACCATAAATTTTTTACCATATCCATCTGAGAAAGCCACTTCCTTTAGGGAGTGGATGAACCGGATAAGAATTGTTATTAGGATTAAGAATATTAAAAGGATATTAAAAACTAGAGGTTTAAAAGGTT
>SUPR01000057.1 GCA_005191425.1 Candidatus Helarchaeota ASGARD archaeon Hel_GB_B | reverse complement strand
TGATTTCAACTTCTGTATGGAAAGAAGGAACAGGTTCCATTACTATTTTTTGGACAGATGGCTCAGCATATGGGAACAGTAAATTCTCATTTTCAATGATTAAAATCAGTTTTCCTTGGGCAATACTTCTATCAATAATTATTGGTATTATTATTACCGTTCCAACTAGCCTTTATGTCTTACGAAAATTGGAAGAGCGAAATTGGGAAAAAAGTCTTTTATACATTTTTGGGCTGACAAAAGAAGGTGGCTCTCTTTTTGGTAAGACATTTAGAATAGATTTACAAGACCCTGCTTTAATTTCGGGTATGATTGCTGCTATTACGAATTTTGTGACTGAAACAATGAAATCTAAAAAAGTATTAAGAGTAATTGACCACGAAGATAAGAAAGTGATTTTATCTCACGGTCCAAATTATATTATCGCACTGATGGCGGAAAAAGATTTAAATATAATTAGGAATAGACTCGACAAATTTTCTTCAGAATTCGGTGAATTGTATGGAAATAAGATAAAGACATGGCGAGGCGAAACTAAAGTATTTAAGGGTGTAGACACTCTGATAGAAAAATATTTCCCGCTTTCGGTCGAACAAAAATTAAAATTAGGGGTCGGCACCAAACTTAAAGAATTTAAAGAGATTCTGGCCACTTCAGAGGACCAAAAAGAAATTATATCTATATTAAAAGAGATAAGCTCAATGGCTTTAAGATATAAAGAAATAATAAAATCATATTTCCAAAAAGAATATGATGATTTGCTGAAAATTGCTGATGAAAAAATAAATTCTGAATAGTATTACTTTTAAATATTCAATAACTTTTTTTTATGCTTTTATATATTAATCAATTTAAGGTCTTTTATTTGAAATATGAAGTCATAATGTCCAAATCAAAAATTCTTAATATCTATAAAAATGTAGATACTTGGTTTTGGATATCCGGGAGTATAAACCCGTATAGAGGGTGCGAACATGCATGTATTTATTGTGATGGACAAGCTAATCATTACAACATATCTGAATATACAACTCATATTCGGATAAAGAAAAATGCTCCAGAATTACTAAATAAGGAACTTATTAAATTAGGGTTTCGTCCAATAAATAGATATGGAAATGGAACTATCTTACATTATTTTCCGGAAAAACGAAAGGTAATGAAACCTAACTTAAAAGCGCCATTATTTGCTATTGGTGGAGGGATTTGCGATGTTTACCAACCTGCAGAGAAAAAATTCAAAATTACAAGAAAACTTTTACAAATAATGCTTGATTTTGGATTACCATTATTTATTTTAACTAAATCTGACCTAATACTAAGAGATATCGATTTGATTCAAAAATTTAAAGACATGTCTTATGTCAATATCGCTTTTACAATTACATTAATGGACGAAAAAATTCAAAAATTGATCGAACCTAAATCTTCAACAACTTCTGAACGGTTTGGTGCATTGAAAAAATTTAGCAAACTTGGATGTACAACCGGAATAATGGCTATGCCCATCCTTCCAGGAATTGGCGATACTACAGAAAATATTGAAGGTATAATTTCAAAAGCAGCAGATATCGGTGTAAAATATATTCTTTTTTCTGGACTAACACTAAAACCTGGAAATCGCGAAATCTTCTTAAAATTTATCTATGAAAATTTCCCATATTTATCAAATCTTTATAAAAAAATGTACTTGAATGCCGACCAATACGGAAATCCTATTATACCTCATGATTATGAACGACGAGAATTTATGAAAATAGCTCATAATTTATGTAAAAAATACGGAATCCTCGATAGAATGCCTCGATATATCCCCGAATTGTCGAATAAAACTAATTTGCGTATAAGTGAAATACTTAATAATATAATTTATTTAAAACGATGGGTCTATAGAGTTCCACCTTACAAATTGAAAAAATTTATAACTGCAGTTAATTTAATAGAACATTTTCCGAAAGATTTAAAAGATTTCTCTCGTGATCGATTAAAGAAAAATTTACATATAGATGATAAATTAACTGATATTGTGTTTGAAATTATTCAAACTAATAAATCAAAATTTTATGAAAATTTAATATAATTATTTGATTTAATAACAATTTAATATTTAACCTAAGGAGTCGTGATTTAGTTTGGAGAAAATTTTTGTAAGGTGTCATTATTGTAATAAAAAATTAAGAATTAGAAAAGAAATTGGCCCTAGAGCTGTCTATTATGTTGAAGGCGGAATTGCAAAAGTTATTGGCAATAGAATCGTATTTTATTGTAATAATGACAGCTCAATTATCGATTTATAATATCTCTTTCTATTTTAAATTCTTGAACTTATAACATATCGATTTTTTATTACTATTGAATTTAATCATTTTGATCCCACTTGTTATTGAAATTTTAAAAATCTTAACTGAAAAAGAAATTACCAAAAAAAGAGATTGAATGAAATTATTTTAAAATGGTTAAATAAAATTTGGCAATTTTTAAAGAAAAAAATGAGTAATCTTTAAATCCTACCAACTCTTTATATTAATCGGAAAATTTTAAAAAAATAATAAAAAAAAAACTTGGAGGTATATTTTAAAAATTGCAAAAAGTTTGGGTAAAATGTAGAATATGTGGTAAAAGAATTAGAATAAAAAAAGAATATCTTGATAAAAATTATTATATTTTATCAGAAGGAGTAGCAATAATTGATGATAATAAATTATTTTTTTATTGCGATAAACATAATCCATTAAAAATACCGATCTTAACTCACTAAATATGATAATAACACATTTCTTATTTTACCTTACTTAAAATAAATAATTTATAAAAAGCTGCATTGATTATTGGACTCTTAATTGAATATTGTTTGGGCATCATAATAATTATTAATAATATTACGAAGCCCAAAATATTTGGAAATCCCCAAAATACGGTCAAGAATTAATAATTTCCAAATTATTCTTAATATACGAATTTTTATAATTGTCAAGTTAAATTCGTCCAATTCATCAGGTATCTCTTATTTTTCAATCATTACATGTAAATTTAGTATAGAATAAGCTAACTGAAATTAAATTTATGTTAATGCTCTTTACGAATGGTCCAATTGGGTCTTGGAATTCTAAAATAATTACATTAAACCGTTCAATGCTTAGGTAGTGTCCTCCTGTTAGTCCACCTTTATCGTATAGATTTCTGCCCTCGTAATAACCCCAAGCCTAGGAGTAGTCGAACGCATCGATATAGACTTCGTAATTGCTATCGTTAGTCCCCGTCATAAATTTGAATGATTTCAAGCCTTCGTTTATATTATTTTTAAATTTGATATTACATCCATCCCCATAAGTTTTGTTATCAATTTTTAATTCCCAGTAATTAGCATTCCATTTTATAAGAATATGATAGCATTAATTATTGTTTATTGATGTAAGGAAATGGTTTCCAAATTAGTTCGTAATAAACGAGTGCAATTGAGGAGATATATAAAATTAATAATAAATTTTTAATATTGTTTTGCAATAAACACTAATCTTGTAGCATATCGTTTACCACAGATTATGCATAATTTTTTTCCCGCTCTTTTAGCCGCATTTTCTTCGCATTCATCAACATTTTTTTCTCCATGTTCAAAAAGAGGAACTCCGCGTACTTTTACATTTAATTCATCTTTTAAGTGGTTAATGCATTCTTCATTATCGCAAAAAGGGATTTCAATTAAATGGACTTTTTTATTAATAAGTTCAATCATTTTGTTATAGTCATCTGCGGAGTCTACCAGTAATTTAGTATTAGCAAAATTCAATAATTCTTGTGGATAATTTTTAATCAAATCATTAATTTTTTCGATACAATTATCAAATTTAATTACCATTTTTTTTCTATTATATCGTTTAACTAGCATTAGTTCTTGATTAGAAACTTCTCTACTTCCAATTTCGATTCTGAGAGGTACTCCTTTTTCCTCCCATTCATAATATTTTCTACCAGGAGTTATATCTCGTTCATCAAAATGAGTTCTAAAATGTTTATTTAGGATATTTTGGACTTTTTTAGCGTATTCCTTAATTTTTTCGTCCCAACCTTTTTTTGGAATTGTTATGATAATTATTTGAATGGGTGCAATAGCAGGAGGGAGGACAAGTCCCAATTCATCTCCATGGACGCTAACAATAGCCCCAAGGATTCTGCTAATACCTGGCCCGAAACAGGTCTGATATGCATATTCTAACTTTCCGTTAGTGGTTTCATACCTTATATTGAATGCCTTGGAGAAATTTTGACCAAGATTGTGTGTAGTACCGATCTGTAAAACTTTACCATCTGGAAGTGGGACATCATAGGCAATGGTATACAAAGCTCCCGCAAATTTATCCCATTCAGGGCGTTTAAGACGCTTAAAGGGTAGTCCAACTTTATTTTTTATAACATTTTCAAACATTTTAATATCTTCTTTAACTTGAGCATCGGCGCCATCTAAATTTTGTTGGACATCATGAGCTTCAATCCAATAAAATTCATGGGTACGCATTAAAGGAAATATAGCTTTTTCAGGTTCTGCTCTAAATACAGATCGGACTTCATATGTTTTAAGTGGTAGATCAGCATGACTTCTAACCCAATAAGAAAATAAAGAATATATGATAGTTTCACCTGTAGGTCTTAAAACTTTTTTAATATTTAATTCCTTATTGTCTCTTCCGTGAGTAATTTGCCAGACTTCTGGTGCAAAACCTTCGGCGTGTTCTTTTTCAATTTCCAAAAGCGTTTCAGGAATTACAGAAGGTGTTCTAATTGGTAAATGACCTGTCTTCTTTAGTTCTTCTATAAACAATTCTTCAAGAAGAGAGAGAATTTGAGCACCATAAGGTGGATAGCCATAAAAGCCACGTGAATCCCTAATTCTTTTATCAACAATCATGGTCCTAAATAAAACTTCGGGGTACCATTCGGAGAAGTTCTCTGATTTAGAGGGTAATTTTAATTTATCAGACATTTAACTAACCTTTAATTTTTTTAAATGAAAATTGTTCCTACATTCTTCAAATTTTTTAGCACTTTTTAAAATTGATAATGATTTAATATAAAAATTTTGAGGATTTCTCAATTTAAGATGATTTTGTGCGAATTTGGAACCATTGAAAAAATTCAATTAATACTACTTTTTATTATAAATATCTTTGAAATAAGACGGAAATTATATTAAAATTTTGAATTAATTCCTAATTTCTAAAATTAAACATCTTTAATAAATTATAGTAAGATGTGTGCATGAAATAGTGATAATATTTATTCTAATATTAATTATTTTCAATTTGATATTGTAAGGAGAAATTAGATTTATATTTGTAGGAGACAATTAATTTTAATACAAGAACGAGATTAGATAATTATAATTAAAGAGTACGAATTTCCTTAAAAATTTTAAATAGGTTATTATTTTGGACATTAGTATAATTAACGTCACTATTGGAATAATAGTAGTAGTAGGATTTGGAGTATTTTCATATGTTTCAAAGGTAGTGGACATTGGCGGGTTTATTGCTGGAATTTTTGTTGGGTTAACTATTTGGATTTTTGGAGGTTGGAATTGGTTTGTGATAATTCTTATTTTTCATTTATTTGCAGCGATGATGACTAAATATAAATACAAGAGAAAGGAGCAATCTGGTCTTGCTCAAGAAAAAGGTGGTGCAAGAGGTTATCCAAATGTATTAGCAAATGGTCTAATAGCATCATTTTTTTCTTTATTTTTTGGTATATATTATATAACATTAAAAATTTATTATGATTTGCTTTTTTTCGGCTTTTTAGGTGCTATTTCGGCTATGTGTGCTGACACAGTAGCTACGGAGCTAGGGCTATTATCAAAAAAAAGTCCTAGACTAATTACCAATTTTAAGAAGGTAGTACCTGGGACTAGTGGTGGAGTAACACTTCTTGGGGAATTTGCATCGTTTTTAGGGGCCAGTATTATGGGGTTAGCTGCTTGGATTTTCACCTATTTGGGATTAATTGATTGCTCTTTTTCATTTAAATTTCCCGTTTTTATTATTGCTCTAGGAGGAGGAATATTAGGATGTTTAGTTGATAGTATTATAGGAGCTACGATTCAAGGTATATATAAATGTCCTAAATGCAATAAATTAACTGAAAAAAAAATACATAATTGTGGAACAAGAACAGATAAAATTCGTGGGATAGCTATGATTGATAATAATGTTGTCAATCTAATTGCATCAAGTGCAGGTAGTATTTTTTCAATTTTAATTTATATTTTATTTAAATCGGTATTTTTTTATATATAATTAAATCATAGCATAATTTCTTAATTACAGTTTAAAATTAATTCCAAATCAAATTGACCAAATTAAATTATACATTGAAATTAAATTAAATTATAAAACAAATCAAATTTTAATATAATTAATTAATCCGTTAATTTTGTTTTTAAATTTGAATAAATTACTATTTATTATTAAATCGATTTTCTCTTGATTTAGGTGGTGGTCCGAAATAGATAAAATTCCATTCACTTTTAATATTCTAAATAATTCAGTAATAATTTTATTTGGATCTTTTAGGTCATGTAAGATATCAAATAGGAAAATAATATCCACAGATCCATCATTTAAACCTGTATCGCAATTTGAGATAATAGTTTCAATATTCGTTAATTTTTTTCTTTCTGCTTTTTTCTTAACATATTCAATTGCAATTGGAAGAATATCTAGGGCATATACTTTTCCTGTATTTCCTACAAGTTGAGCTGCCGCTATAGAGAAACTCCCAGGTCCGCAACCATAATCTAATATTATACTACCCTTTTTGATGTTAAGTAATTTTATTTTCTTTATTGGTGGAGAAAAAAGGTCTCTAATTCTAAAGAAAAAAGCCATCATTTTAAATCCTAATTCAGACATATGAAACAAACACCAAATTTAATTTTTATAATGAGATATAAAATATAAAATTAATAAATTTATTTAAGAGATTGATTAAAATTTTATTTAATTAAAAAGTACGGTTTTTCTAAAAAAATAAATTAGCGCGGTGCAAATTTAATGGAAGATGCGGAGCACTTAGCTTTTGATTTTGGAGCTTCAAATGCAAGAGCAATAGCAGGTAAGTTAGAAAACGGCAAACTTAAAATAAAAGAGATTTATCGCTTTACTACAGGTGGTGTAAAAGTATTAGACTCAATTTACTGGGATATTCTTGGCTTTTATAGTGAGATAAAAAAGGCACTAAGCGTACAATCGAAAAAAGGAAAATTGAGAACTTGTGGTATTGATACATGGGGTGTTGATTTTGTATTGTTGGACAAGAATGGCCGTTTAATAAGCAATCCATATCATTATCGAGATAAAAGGACCAATAATATAATGGACATAGCTTTTAAGGTAGTACCTCCTAAAAAAATATTTAAAATTACAGGGATCCAATTTATGCAAATAAATTCATTATTTCAGTTATATTCTTCAAAAATTTATGAAAATCATTTTCTAAATATTGCAGATAAATTTTTGATGATTGCAGATTTTTTTAATTATCTATTAACGGGTAAAAAATTTTCTGAATATACAATAGCCACGACAAGTCAGCTTTTAGACTTGAAAACAAAAGATTGGTCATATAAATTAATCGAAGAGTTTGGATTTCCTAAAAAGATATTTCCAAAAATTATAGAGCCCGGATCTATAATAGGGAAAATATTGGGATCAATTTCGACAGAAACTGGTATTAATAAAAATTTGAAAATAATTGCGCCAGCTACTCATGACACGGCTTCAGCTATTGTTTCAGTTCCAGTACCATTTGATGAAAAAGATTTTTTGTATATTAGCTCTGGTACTTGGGCATTATTTGGTACTGAACTTAATGAACCGAATACCTCTGAGAATGCACTGAAATATAATTTTACTAATGAGGGTGGAGTTTTTGGGACTATTAGGTTTTTAAAAAATATTACATGTTTTTGGCTAATTCAAGAATGTAGGAGAATTTGGGAAGAGAAATCTGGAAAAAAAATGACGTTTTCAAAACTTACAGAAGAGGCTTTAGACCCAAGTATTAAACCATTTTCATTCTTTATATATCCAGATTCGCCTGACTTTTTAAATCCAATAGATATGCCGCAAGCTATTAAAGACTTTTGTAAAAAAACAGGACAAAAAATTCCTCATAAAAAAGGAGAAATGGTTAGGTGTATATTGGAAAGTATTGCATTTAGATATCGGGAAATTTATAAAAATATTAAAGAAATTTTTCCAATGAAAACTTTTAAGACCATTTATATTGTAGGTGGGGGTGCCCAGAATTCAGCTTTATCACAATTCACTGCAAATGCAACTGGTATTACAGTAAAAGCAGGCCCGATTGAAGCTACTGCAATAGGAAATCTATTAATTCAAGCATATAACGAATATAATATTAAATCTTTAAAGGAAATCAGGAAAATTGTTAGAAATTCACAAAATATTATTACTTTTAGACCTGAAGAGAGATCATTTTGGGATGAAGGATTTAAAAAATACAAAAATTATGTTAAAAATTATTGATAATTTACTCATTTTAACAAAGAAATTAAAAATTTTTAAATTAAAAATAACATGTTTTTTCTTTAGAATTCGAAATTTATTTTAAAATAATAATATGATTTAGAAATAAATTATTTTAATTATTAAGAAAGTAGATAATAAATTTATGAGGAATTTCCGAATAATTTGAAATAAAATTTATAAATATTAAATACTTAGAAAAAATTGCTTTAAAATTTAGAAATTATCATCAGTTTTTAAGAAAAGAATAAACAATAATAGAAAATGTAGGGTGTAATTTTTGAACTTTAAGGAAATTAAGGTATTATTTAAAGATGAAATGGATTCAAGAAAAAATTTCTATTATAAAAAGGTTCTAGATATATTGAGCAGAAATCAAAAATTAACTACTGAAGAATTAATGTCAGATTTAAAGATGAACCAACGGAGTATATTAAAAATATTGTATGATTTATTTGATTTAGGATTAATATCATACAAAAAAATCGATAATGAAACAATTTACTGGGAGTTAAGGAAAAATTCGATTGATTGGGTAATTAATCGTAAGATATCAAAGAGTATTAAACAGTTAAGAGAATTATTAGAGGTAGAAACTAATCAAACATATTTTATTTGTGAGAAATGTGGTAAAAGATACCCGTATTTTATTGCATTTGATTGTATGTTTAAATGTCCATATTGCAAATCCCCATTGACTAGTATAGATAATTCACAGTATATTGAATTATTAAAGAAAAGAATTGACCAATTATTACAAATAAAATTAACTTGATTTAAGATTTTTATTGATAAGAATATCATATTAGAGTGGTATTTTTTTACCACAACGAGGACAGATTTCATCATCCGGGCCAATTTCTGCGCCACAATATGGGCAACTAAGACCTAAATCTCCCAAAATGGCATCTAAATCGGAAGATTCATCAGAATCTGGGGTAGTTTCAGGTGGCTGAGATGTAGCTTGCGGTATATATTGCTGAGTCTGAGATGGTTGTAAAGAGGTAGTACTATCTGATACAGGTTGCTGAGGAGGTACATTGTTTTGCGGATATGTATAACTGCTAGCTGCATCATAAGAGGACCAAAACGAGTCTGCTTCTCTTTTTTTAGGAGTAGGAATTGAAGAAATAGGTTTTACATTAGATTGTGTCGTAGCAGGCTGTTTAAGGGTCTTCTCTGTTTGGGGTGTGGCTTTTGACTCACCGTGACTTTTTATTTTATCATAAACCTCTCTTAAAATTACGCTCATTGTAGACCCGAGTGTAAAAGTGTCCAGTGAATATTGTTTTCCGATAGTGTCTTTTATAACATTTATTATATTCGTATCTGTCAATTTTTGGATTTTTTTAAGAGCTAATGCCTTTTTATTTCCATCATTGAGTTTTTTTCTTATTACTACCGCCCATTTACCATTAATATCCCCAACTTGAATTGTACAATCTGTGTTTGGTATTTCTCTTTCCACACTCCATGGTTTAAATCTATTAGCCATTGTTTCTCGTCCTTATTATTAAAAATTTATATTTGAAAGTCTGTGATTTGAAATTAATATTTTATTAATTATCTATAATATTAAATTAATTATCTATAATATTAAGGGAATTATAAATATAATTATTATTCCTAAATATTAGAGACTCTATTTTAATTTATTTAATAATTTATTTATGGTTTTAGAATGAAAATGAACAAGCAAAAATTAAAAAGAAGGCAAATTATAGAAAAAATAATTAATGAAATGGGACTTAATATTAGGAAAGATGAATATATCATAATAAATAAAGAAGACTTATTATTTAAAATATATTTGTGGGGGAATTTAATTGAAGTAGAGTACCCCAGTTGCTTTAAATGTGACCTTGATTGTAATAAGACTATATATATAGATATTTCACCTACAGAATATATTTGGAATGACATGGAATATCTTACCAATGAAGATATTTCGCGTTTAGGTAAAATACTGACAATAATAGAATATCCAGAAAAAATAGATATTGAAGAAATAAAATTACAATTAAAAGAACAAATAAAAAGAATAAAATTTATTATTTTAGGATTTAATGATCAGGAAATTAGCGAAATTTTTCACAAAATACAAGGTGAGGTTATTGAAGTTGATTTTTTAAAAAATTGCCAGTGTAAAATTTTAGAAACATTTCCCCAATTATTAATTGAATTGTGCATTATTTCAAAACCGATATTTGAAAATTTAATTTCAGACCGACCTGCACCTATCATATTAGAATTTATAAAAGATGTTTATGGTTTTTTAATAATTTCAGATTCGGATTCTATTGATGTAACAAAAATAAAAACAAAAATTTTACCAATGCTTTATAAACATAATCCATTTGCATTATGTCTTGTAATTGGCTTGCATTATGGTGAAAAAAACTATTTAAAACCCGAATTAATTGAAAAAATTTTAAACAGAAAAGTTTATGGAGTTATTTATAATGAAAAAGTCCAAAATTTTATGGAAATATTGTATAAAAGTGTTCTTTTAAGAATAAATCAAATGAGGGATTCTAATTGTCCTTTTATTGAAGATGAAATATAACTTAATAGTTGTTGATGAAAATAATTGATATGTTAATTCAAATTTTTCCATATGCATTTCCTACATTGTTAATTCTTGTAATAGTATTCTTTATTTTTAATAGAAGTGAGTCCTATATTAATATTTCAGCAAGTCGCGGTTTTATTTTATCCTTATTCAAAATAACCCATATACCTATAAAATTATTGAATCGGATTACTTCTAAAAATTTATATGAAGCATGGGAAATTGAAAAAGTTCCACCCGACTGGCTTTCTGAAGATGTTATTAAACTTAAAAGTAGAATAACATGGAAGGACCGAGCATATTTTTGGCATTTATTATTACGATCTGGAAGTCGAGAAGCACGTAAAAATTTAGGGTGATATTTTTTACCCCAATTAATGGCATATTCACTTAAAATTATTTTTGTCAAGACTTTCAAACTTTTTATTCACCCTATTTATTGCTTCAATAAATTTATTAGACACCCAATTAAAGCATATCTTGAATTTACAGGTTCATTTTCTGGCTCAGCTATAAATTGGATTTGTAGTAGGTTCTATAAGGACTCTTTTATAGAAGCTACAAGAAGGGCAGGGTTTCCTATCGGATATTATTATGGGAAAAAATATCTAAAAGACCCAATATTCGATAACAAAAATGATGCATTAAAAGCTATGCAATTAATAATGTTTTTCTATGTTTTATTTGGGTTATCTGGGTGGGAAAAACACATTTATCCTCAAAATCAGCCTGAAGTGAAAATTCATTCTAAAGATACCGTTTCCATTTCTTTTCCTGGTCGTCCATATAAATGTCCTCATAGAGGAATGAAATGCCCGGAAGTCTGCCAAGGTTTTGTTTCTTGGGAAGATGGTCTAGTGAACGCAGTTAATAAGGATTTAACATCATTCGTAACTAAATCCTTAGCTGCTGGAGATAATAGATATGAGGTTATTATTACCAAAAAAGAGAAAAAATAATGTAGATTTCCTAAATATATTATTAAAATTTTAAGATCTGGTCAATCATCGATTTATATCCTAAATAATTTTATAAATTGATTTAGAACTTTTCAAGTTTCTTTTTAACCATTGAATCTACCATTTTATCTGTCATAATTTTAATTATTTTATATTCAAATTTGTTGGGTGCAATTAAATATCGTAATTTAGGCTTCTTTCTAGTCAATGCCTTAAAAACTACTTTTGCCACTTTATAAGGAGATAAGCCTGATGTTTTTCCTTTTTCAATAGCATATTCCCCTATTTTACGTGCTTTTTCAGAAAAAATTGAATCTTCTGGGAATTTGTCGAATAATTCTTTTCCTTTATCCCAAATAGGCGTCTTTATCCTTCCCGGTTCTATTATAATAACTTTTACCCCCACTAATAATAATTCACGTCTTAGCGAATCCGAATACCCTTCTAAGGCAAATTTACTGACACTATATGGCCCAAAAAAAGGTGTTGCAAAAAACCCCGAATCGCTACTTATCATTATGATTCTTCCTTTAGATTGTAATAAAAATGGAAAAAATGTTTTTGTTATTCGGTGGACTCCAATTAAATTTACATCAAATTGTTTATACATAAAATCAACAGGCATGTCCATTAAGGGACCAGCATATGCAATTCCTGCATTATTGACCAATCCAAAAAGTCCAGTATTTTGACTTTTAATAAAATTGTATACCGAGTTAATTTCTTCTTGGTTTGTAACATCTAATCTTACAGCAGTGATATTAACTAATTTATTTAAGGCATCTAAATCCTTATTTTTCCTAGCACCGGCATATATTTTAAAACCTTTGGACGAAAGATACTCTGCAATGGCCCTACCAATTCCGCTACTTGCGCCCGTTATTAATATTGCCTTGTTATAATTCATATAAATTACCAATTTTTAGCAATTTTTAAATAATTTTTAAAAAATTATCCATTACCTTGATTGTTTTATCAGATTTACCGCTTTTTAATTTAGCATTTAAAAAGTAGATATCTATTTCCATTAAATCTAATCCAATTAATTCTAATTTATTCTTGTTTAGAACTTCTCTTAATATTTGTGCAGAGTCAATTAAACATGCTTCATCTAGACCAATAAATTCCATAAAACGAGCTGCAAGAATTGAATTTAAAGACCCAATATCCACATCAATTGATACATATAAATAGGGAGTTTCGACCGCTTGTAATATATTTTCAAGTTTGTTATTCATAGATTGGCAATTTCCGTTATTTGGAATAAACTTAGTACCTTGTTCCTCAAATTTCAAATAGAAATCAATATATTTTTTGACTCTAATATCATTAATTTTTTTATAACTTTCCCCAGGATAATCCATTGTTCCAAAGATTATTAGATTTTTTGGAATTATAATGTTTTCTTTTATTAGATAGTAAAGAAATGTCCCACAATTATAGGACTGAGGGATATCTAAATTTTCATCAATTGAGTCTAATAAACTTGGAAAAATAACATCAATTTCGTCCTTATGTTCTTTAGAATAGCTTGCAAGTCCTAATCTTAAATCAGTGGGTACTGCATCAAAATGACCATCTAAAATAATAACTGTGATATTATCTGCGCCATATTTTTTAGACAATGCCTTAAGTACACCACCGGTAAGCGAGTGGTCTACTCCGACCATTACTGGAAAATCCGGAAATACTTTTTCTTCAATAAATTTTTCCAGTTCTAAAGTATATTCCATACAACCATTTGTATCTAAAAAAGTCCTGAACTCCTCGGGCATCATGAAAATTAAATCTTCAATTTCTGGTTTTGATTGAAGCCAACTTTCTACTGGAAATTTCCCTATTTTTTGTAATTTAAGTTCATTTATTACCTTAGATTCAGATATCAATGCATCATATACATCTTGATAAATATTATGTTTAGTTTGAATATTTCTACTAATATCATCAAGATATTTTCTTTTAATCATTATTTTGGTCAGTGAATCTGAAGGGTCAAATGAAGCTCCAAATAATTTAAATGTTTTCATAATAAATCAATGGCGATATTCTGTTATTTTATAAATTATAAATAGAAATATAAATCTAAGAAATATATTTGAAAATTTTAAAAACATTCAGAGTATATATTTTTTATTATGGTTTTATTATGTGATTATATATTTTTAAATGACCTTTTACTAATTCCGTTGCTGATGAAAAGTGAGTATCTTCAAATAAAAATACTCCGAGAGATACCGGACATATTGAGCGAAAATTCTGCTTCAGGGATTGCAAATGACTTTTATGGCATAAATAGAAATGAAGAATCTGTAAGTGAACACATAAAAGGCATTATATCTAAAAACCAGACCGCAGTCAATGAAGCCATGGCAATACTATACCAGACGCTCAAAAACGCCACAGATTATGGACGATATTAAAAGTAGGCGAAAAATCAAAGTCTGCCCCTATTTATATAAAAAATTTCAATTAATGAAAGCAATGGAAAATAAGAAAACTTTGTCTATTAAATTTAATAAAAAAAGAATGTCTGAATTTAAAAATATGGGAAATAGAAAATATATATTGTTAATTTTCAAATTGGATATAATCTCTATGAAAAAATTTGTTTGTATAATTTAAAAGCCATAATTTTTTTGGTTTTAATAATAGAATGACCCGTTTTTTTAACGCATTTTCAGGAAATTTCTTGAAAATGGGAAATTTTTTAATCATTAAATTAAAATATCTCATAAAATTTTCGTCCGAATATTCAATAATTTCTGCTGTAGCTTCTACTTGAATTCCAATAATTCCTTTTAGACTTTCCATATTTATTTCTTGAGAATGGTGAATTTCATAAAAAACGCGAGAATTTATTCTAATATTAGAAACTTTCCACGAATCTTTTCTAGATAATATTACAATATTAATTCCTTCATTTGCATATTCTAATGCATCAGCTCTTGGTATTCCATTTTCATTTGCTGTGGCTATAGTTAATATATTATTTTTTTCAATATATTTTATTGATTCATTTAAAATAATATCATAATTTTCTTTAAAGTTGTTACTAGAACTCAAGTAATTACCTCTAAATTTTATTCAATTTTTTAAAGTTTTTAGTCTCTTCACAAAAATTAATAAATTCGAAAATGGAACAATCAATAATTTTTCTAACACAAGAAAAATATTTATAATTAATCATTAAGATTAAATAAGCACCAGATTTAAACTAAGTAAAAGATCAATTGACTAATAAAAGTGATTGTTTAATGAGATTGTTCTTAATCAATAATGAGAAAGTTATTTTAAAGGTAGTTATTATTATATTATTCTTCAATTTATTATTTGTCAGTTCATTTAATATTTTTACAATTCCCAAAATGGCAAAATCAGATTCAATATCCATTAAAAATTCTTCATTTTTTTCACCGATTAAATGGGAATTAAATTGGTCTATTACAAAAAATCAGACAGATAAATGGAGTCTTGATATAGCAGATTTGACAAAAAATGCACATAATGATATTATTAGTGGAAATTTGGGTAATATCAGTATTTTTAATGATAACAAGTTAAATGAAACTTTAGGGCTCACAAATAATTACACTACACTAATTTCCATAGCAGATTTGGATTCAAATTCACATAATGAATTGGTCTGTGCAAATGGAAATAATTTATCGATTTACACTTATGTAAATAATTTAAGTTTAAGGGCTTCAATCTTAGTCTCTAGGAATATTACTGTTTTATTAGTAAAAGATATATTAAGAGAATTATCTGGTGCTAAAAAACTAGAAATTATTACTGGGGATGAAGTAGGTAATGTTACAATTTGGAGATTTGATATGATAACAGATAAATTTTCCATTATACAATCAATAAAATTTTCAGACAAAATTACTGGGATGGCTGTTAATGATTTTACCGCTAATAGAAATATGGATTTAGCTGTTGTTACGGATTCAGGAAACTTTACATTATTATGGTGGAATTGGGTACCAAAATTGGTAAAAGCATATTCTACTATCATTTCTACTACAACACATAATTTTCAAATTATGGATTTAAATTTTGATAATCGTAGAGGTTCTGAACTTTTAACTTGTGATTCAAATGGAAATATAAGTGTTTGGAAGAATATTCCTGGAGTTGCTGTTAAAATTATCTTTACAACTAAAATTTACAAGGCTATCTCAGCTATGGATATTTCAGATTTAAATAACGACGGTATTCAAGAAATTTTGATAGGAACAGAAACTGGTAATCTATCTATTTGGACTGTTATTGATAATAAAATTGATATGATAAGTTCGGTCCTGACTAAGACCAATATTTCTTCAATCAAGGCAGGAAATTTAGATAATGACCCACTTTTTGAAATTGTAGTAGGCTGTTTGAATAACTTATCAGTATATAAATTGCATTTAGCAGATTTAATAATAAATTCGTTTAAGATTGACAAAATTATTTTATATAGAGGCGAAGTATTAACTGCAACTGTTAATATATCAAACATTGGCGATTACCCTGCCTATAATATCTCAGTAGGCATATATTGGGATGACATAACCTTGGCATATAAACTCGGCGCAGAAAAAACTATCAATATTCTTAATGTTGGAAATTCAACGGAAATTACATTAATTGTCCCATCTTCGATGCGTAATATTTTATATCATTGGATCATTGCTCGTGTCAATAATAAATATTCGGTATTTGAAAGTGATATGACAGACCATCAGGATATGAGAATATTAATAAGGTTATTAGGTTTCGATTGGATTTGGGTTATTATTATCGTTTCCATTTTATTAATTCTTATAACAATCGCAATTTATGTTTTGCCTCAATTTAAAAAAGAAGAACAGACTAAAAAATCACATAAAAAGTTCAAAACAAAGAGAAAAAACTAATTTTTCCTTTTGTTGAATTATTCAAGCAATTTAATTGGAAAAAAAAATCTTAATAAAAAATAATTTTTATCTTAAATTTTTAATTAAATTATATTCAACAAATTTTTAATTTTAAAAAAATAATATCTATTTTATGGAACTATCAAAACCAAGTTTTAATAAAAAGCATTTTATATATATGCTTATTTTTATAATGACATTTGCAATTTCATTTATGCTTGCCGAGATTATTACTGTTTCAATTTATTCTTTTGGTATACCATTTATCATCACATTAATTTTATCGGGAGTTATAATAGATAAAGGATATCGATTATATCCAATGTTTCTATTATTAGCGGAGGGCATTTTATTAATAGTTTTAGGACTCATATATATTACTTTACAGGCATTTGCAATCAATTTATTATTAATCATTCTGGGTTTATTAAGCGGTCTTACTACTTGTGCTCTAATGGCCCATTTTGCAGACCATACGGACGAGCAGTTCGGTAAAATGGACAGAAGTACAATTGCGGGCTTTATATTTTCAATTACATGGATAATAATAGCAATAGCAATCTCTGCCTATATAACATCATTAACGTCCCCAATTGGGCTCCAAATCTTTAGTGTTTTATTAATAATTTTTGGTGTAATTAAATTTGCGGGTGGTGTTTGTGCAATTATAATAAAATTTACAGAAGGCGAGGATCAATCTATCAAAAAATACGAATTAACTGGTGGAATAAAAGGATTTTTAAGTGATTCGTTTGGTTTTATTTTTTCAGATAGGAAATATTTAGTCTATTTAATATCTTATATGCTAATTTGGATTGCTCAAGGTATTCTAAGTCAATTAAGTTCGTTAACGGGTCTAAATTTTCCACAAATCTGCACCTTGGGGTTTGCTACTGGAGGACTTATTCTGGTTGCTGGAGGATATATGATTGATAAAATAGGCAGAAAAAATATGGTAATTTATGGTATGATATTAACGACCACTTCGTTTGTTGTTTATTTATTTAATATGGGTGCAGTACTTATATCTGGGATAGCAATTTTAATTTCAGTAATTTTTGTAATTTTGGCAGATTTGGCACCATCAGAATTAAGAGGCAGATATTCAGGAATTTTTATGGGTTTGATCTTAATTGGTTTCCTGGTCGGACAAATTATTGGAATTGGGGGTTTGAATCCATTATATTCAATGTTCTACTATATAAGTGGTGCAATCATAAGCTGTATAGCGTTGGTTATAGTAATAATTTTTGGAAAAGATTCTAGAAATTTAGAATAATCACAAATAAAAACATGAAACTAGAAAATAATTTCAAATACTATCATTTTTTTTTGTCAATCAGAAAAAAAAGAAAATATTTTAAGATAAAAGACCAATTTTAGTGTAATTTGAGAGATAATTTCGAAATTCTTATCGCAATTATTGTTAAAAGGCTTAAAAATAAATTTAGCGATATAAAAATTAAAATTTGAGGGATCGCTAATGGAAATTGAAACATATCAACAATACCAATAATGAAAAATGCAAATCTTTCACAATTAATAATAAATGGCAGGAGAATAAAGCGTTCCAAATTTAAAAAAGATATAAGTTGAATAACACCCATGGTAAATAATAATAGCCCCAAAAAATGTGCAAAAATGGGATAATTCAATGGGATCGTAATTAATAATATATATTCAAGTTGGGGTAAGAAAAATATGAAGAAAAAACCAAAAATAAAATCATGTAAAATTCCAAAAAATATAATTGTCTTTAAAAAACCTATATGCATTCCTTCCATATAAATACCTCAATTTATACATGCTTAAATTATATACAATTAATAAAATTTTTCTATATTTATAGTAGTTCTATGAAATGTTATTCTAGAAATAGGCTTTTTAGCCCGTTTTAAAATAATCTTTAAATCAATCAATGCGATTTGAACTAACAAAGAAACGAAATCTTGAAATTCTTCTGGAATAATTTTTGCCGGTTTAAATTTAAATCTTTTCTCTATTTGTTTATTGATAAAATTATAAAAATCTAGTCCCAATTGTCTAATCTTATATTCATTTTTTTTAATATAAATCAATTGTACTTCTAGCATTTTATTGAGAATTTCGTCAAGATCATTAGGATCAATGTCTAATTTATATAATATCTTATTTTTAGACGTAAAATCTTGAAGTATCCGAAGTACTTCCCAGAAATTAACCCAGATTCTATCTTCTGGGTTTAAGTTAGTACCTCTAACGCTAACTCTATCGAATAATACTCTGACTTTTTCCTTCCAGTCTGAAACGACATTAAAATTTTGATTTTCGTCAATTATCTTATGTTTTCTAAAAATTTTCAGAAAAATTTCACTAAATCTGTTAAATCTGGTATAATCATTAAATTTATTAATACCTTTTTGGACGCGATAGAGCATTAAATATGTATCTACATCTATTGTAAGAAAGTTAGAATAAGAAGTAAAAGAGCTATTTTTTAATAATAATTCAATTTTAGTTTGTAAGTCATTAAGTGTATTAATTTGTAAATTTTCACTAAATTTAATGCCGTCTTTTAAGACATCGATTATTTCGGGTTTTAGATTAGATTCACCATATGTTTCAATTATTTTATTGCAATATTCACCAATTTTTTCTGGCGCAATTAACCCGGCTCTAATTTTTTTTATAATAGGTAAGAGCGTATTAATAATATGGTCCTCCATTTCTTCTGCAATAATTATTTCGCAATCATTTCTATTTAGGATTTCTAGAACATGTTTTAAATCATTTAATTGGATATTAACTACAACGCTTACATCTAATTTGGAAAATTTAGAAAGAAATCTACTCATATTTACTTTTTTACTCATTTCTTCAGGAAATTTAACTAATAATAATGGCATAATAGAAAGCCTCAAGTTTTAATCAATATACACAATTTCATCATCGATCATTTCGTCCTCAATTGTCCCCATTTTTATATATATAAGTCCTATAAATACAATAGAAGCTAAAGAACATATTCCCGAACATAATGCCCCCAATAGAATAACGCCATATAGTCGTGCAGCTTCGTAAAAATAATAGAATCCGAAAATTCCAAAAATACTTGATTCTATTGAACCTGAAAGCCCTAAATAAAAACCCAAATATTTAAATACATTTCTTTTCGTCCAGATTTGAAAACAATACAAAATAAAACTAGCGATCATAATAAAGATTCCGATAAATGCATAAAACCCGATAGTTTCTACTTGAAGGAAGCATTTAAATGATATAATATCTAACTGAAACGGTAAAAACATTGAAACAAAACACCCGGCTAAAAGTCCTAGAAAACAAAACATATAGAACCCTAATTGCGTCTTATGCACGTCCATTTTAATTAACACCAATAAATCATTTTAATATTTTCTTAATTATTTTAATTATAATAATATACCTTTTATATTAATCTAACCACTTGATAAATTGTTTGATTCATTTACTTCTACAAAACCCGCATCTTCACGAGAAATGTTTTTTATGGTGCCAAATTTTCCTTTATTTAATTTTAATACATCTCGAAATTTATTTGTATATCCACCCGTTAATTCAAAATAATTATTTAAAGATATTTCATAAATATCATCTTCCCATAAGCTTAATAAAATACACCCTGTTTCATCACCGATTAAAAATTCGCAAACAGATTTGGGCCCATATCTTGTCTGGACTATTCTTGGTTCATCTTTTCTAATTACTTTAAATTTTACATTAATACCTCTTGAATTGTTATTTAAATCCTTAATTTTAATAAATTCAGAAGGAACATTTTTTCCTATATTGGAAATTTCTGGCTCATGTATTAAATTATCATTAATAGGGAAATTGGCTTCTGGAGAATTTGGATCAATAATAGAATATCTACTATATCGTCCAATATTTAAAAATAATTTATTCATATAAGTACTGACATAACCATTTTCAATTTTAATAATATTTCCTATATCTAATTCATCGATTAATGAACCCCATGCATTTAATATGATAGCACCAGTTTCGTCCGCTACTTTAACCTCAGCTACCCTTAAATCGGCACCTTTTTTACTTTTTACATGTCGTTCTGGCTTGATATCAATTATTTTGGCAATTAACGATATTTTTTTAGAATTTGAATTTAAATCTTTTATCTTAAACATTTTATTCAGCTGAATTATTCGGTTAAGTTTATATTCTGATAATGATCTAATAAATGAAGAATGTATATTTAATTATTATTAATTTTTTAAACACATTTTAAAATTACTATCTCAAGGAATTAAATAAAGTTATTATTAATCTTCTCTTTAATAGTAAATAATTGGTCAAACTGAAAATTTTAGTTTACTATTAAATTTACTATTAAAACTTATTATTTTTTTTCAAAACAATTTAAAAAAAAAGAATATAAAAAAGAGTATTAATCAAAATTTAAAAGATTCCGAGAATCTAATTTTTGTATCTTTACATTTTTTTGAGTTAATTATAATGAATTTGTAAAAAAATTCATTTTTTCTTTGGCATATCTTCTTTACTTTTTTCAATTTTGATTAATAAATTCATAATAAATCCACGGCTTAAGACGCTTAAAAATGACAATAACCACCACCATTTTGGTACAAATCGTTCTTTTATGTTTTTCTTTGATGCTCTTAATACTTCTTTTGCGACTTCATGAGCGTCTACTAATCTATAAATTCCACCTTTTTTGGAATACTTTTTAAGCCATTCTTGAAATTCAAGGGTAGCGTCCCAAAATCGGGTTTTAGCTGGGGCTGGACAAATTGTAATAACATGAATTTTATGGCCTGCCATTTTATATTCAGCCCTAATAGAGTCAGCTAGGCCCACAACTGCATATTTACTCATACAATAAGCAGCCATATTCGGAATTCCAACTTTTCCTCCAGAACTTGACATGAAAATCAATTGTCCTTCTCTACGATCCGGGAATTTTTTGGTCGGTGCAGGTCTACCAATATATGGGACCGCAGCTTGCAGTACCCGCCACATACCATCAGTATTAACTGACATAATTCGTCTATATTCTTCGAAAGTCCCGCCATTTGTTATCGAAGTTTGATTTCCAAATCCTGCATTGTTGAAAAGGATATCGATATATTTTTCTTTTTCTCCAATGGATTTTATAACAGATTCAACCTGTTCTTTATTCGTCACGTCCATATGTAGCCCTTCTACATATTCAGCACCCAGACCTTTGAGTTCTTCTGTAAGTTTATCGAGCCTAGGATTTGGTAAATCTAATAAATACATTTTTAAACCTAAAGGAGCAAATAAACGACATACTTCTGAACCAATATCACCACTTGCTCCAGTTATCACGAAAACTTTACCTTTATACCATTTTTTTTTCATTTTTCATCCCAAATTTTTTATTATTCATTAAATGAACCAATTATAGAAATATTAATTTAAATCATATATATTATTTTCTAAACATTAATTAAAAGAAATAATATTTCTCAATCGGTAAAACAAATATGACAATAAAAGATGACATTAAATTTATTATCATAAATGGAATTAAGGTAGAAAAGAAAATTCTTGATTTCTATTTTAAATGTATCAACAAATCCAATTGTAAGTCGAAATGTTGCTATCTAGGCGCATATGTTACAAAAGAAGAAATTCAACGGATAAGAAAAGATATTTTAAAAATAAAAAAATATCTTTCTGAACAGAAAATCAAGCGATTAAATAAATTACACAATAAGTTTGTAGAAAATAAAGATTGGAATAAATTATGGAAAATAAGGACCTGGAATGGTAGCTGTATTTTTCTTATGGAAAATGGGGAATGCGCTGTCCATAGGTTTTGTATTGAAAATAAAATTAATTGGATCGATTATAAATTTAATATATGTGTGACTTTTCCTCTAGATATAAGACCACATGAAAATATAATTGAATTCATGAATGACTTAGAAAATGAAGAATTTGATATCTGGTGCTTAAGGCTTCCAAAAGAAGAGAAAATTAAACTGGGGATTAGACCAATTATTTATACTATGAAGGAAGTTATTATAAACCGGTTAGGATATGAATTTTGGAAAGAATTGGAAAAGGAATACATAAAAAAAAGTTGAAAAAAAAGAGTAACCATGTTCAAACCATCATTGTTAGAATTATTTTAATTTATTATTCTCAATTCCAAAACTTTTTAAAATATAGTTTTTATTTAAAGGATGAAAATTTATTTATAAAATTAATTTTTAATAAATAATAACATTTGGAATATTTTACTAAAAAGATTTATAAATTATGTCTCATTTACTAAAAATAATAATTCAAATAAATTAAATGTAGAATTATAAAAGTTCTAAATGAGTTGAATAAAGATGAGTCCAGGTAGTCATGGTTCATTAACTAAAGCTGGAAAAGTAAGAAGTCAAACTCCAAAAGTTGAATCTCATAAACCACCAAAAGAAATTCCAAGAATTAGAAACAGGAAAAATTATATTAAACGAATATTAATGAGTGAAGAAGTAGAAACGCGGAGACGACGCTCCAGATAATAAGATTGATTTTTTTGTTAATATTTTTGAATTATCGAGTTTTTTTAATTTCCGTTGCTTTCATTCTTTGGAATTTTTT
>SUPR01000056.1 GCA_005191425.1 Candidatus Helarchaeota ASGARD archaeon Hel_GB_B | reverse complement strand
ATATAAGGACAAGCAGTTTTTATTATATGCGTTGTCGTTCTTTTTTCTAATTATATCTTTATCTTTCATCCAGATTTTGATTAATAACTCCGAGGACATATTTTATACGGCTTTAATTTTTACCATTTGCTTGAGCATTATGGCAATAGTAGGGGGAATAATTACAGATAAATGGAGTAGAAAAAGGAGTATATTAACTACATCAATTATATTGGGCGGTAGTTTCTTTATTTTCGGGCTTTTTTTAACTGATTTTAGCTTTATGTCAATGGTACCTGTAATAATCCTAGCTTCAGCGGGAAATGGATTAGATTTGATGATTGAGCCAGTTATTTGTGCAGACTTCGCAGGGCCACGCTCGAAAGGTAGTTATAATTCTTTTTTATACTTATCTACTACTTCAGCTATCATTTTTAGCCAAATAATTTATATCAATTTTATCTCCACAATTTCAATTATTTCCTATATTCCTCAAATATCTTTAATAGTAATTTTTGGAGTTCTTTTAAGCATTGCACCTTTAATAATAGCTGCTGAATCGATTGATATATCCCTTTCGAGAAATGTTAAAATTATGGGAATATTTTTGACCTCCCCTGACGGACGAGTATTAGTAGAAAGTCATTTTTCTCCTCTTAAAATTGACTCTACATTGGCTATGTCTGCACTTGCTGGAGTTTCTGGCTTAATATCCGAGACTTTTGAGACTAAAAAACACTTGAAAACGATAGATTATGAAGAGGGGAAAATTATGATAGAATATGGAAAATATTCGAATGCTATTCTTATTGCTAATAAAGAAACATTTGATATACGATATAAATTAAAGAAATTTTTATCTATTTTCGAAAAACGATATGGAAAAGAATTGGAGAATTGGACTGGCGATTTGACAAAATTTCAAGTCGCATATAGTGTGATTGCAGAAGTTTTTGGATTTTATAAATAAATAAAAACCATTATTTCTGTTTTTTATATTAAAATTAAAGTCAAATAATTCATTATAACTGAAAAAGCCAGAAGTGGAAACCAGGCGTAAATTGCGCATTTCCAGTAAGTCCATGTCCTGCCATTTTCCCAAACCCCAAATTTCTTTGATAAAAAATCCATACCAGCACCAATAAACGCTAGAATAATTAATGCCAGAAAAATCCAAACTATGTCCAAATAAGGACTTATAATAATAGGATCTGTTATCAGTCCATGTTCTCGAATATAAATTGGAAAAATTGAAAAATTACCCAGAACAAAACCGCCAATGAAAAAAAGAACACTCATGTCAATTGGTACATGTAAATTATATTTACCTACCTGCTGAAAACCTCCATAACAATACCACAACCCACGTTTATATGCATAATATTCAATGATAAAATCATGAATTGCAATTGTAACTCCAGAAACTATTCCAGCAATTATATTTTCATAACTTGGCTTGAAAATCAGCATAACTAACCATAATAATATTAAAATCGGGACAAAAGACATTAACCTAAATATTGTAGCTCTTGATTTATTTTTCTCCGTATCAATTCAACTCCTTGTTTATAAATGATATGTTATTTAATCTAAGTATTTAGATAGTTCAGCAAAATTAACAAGACCTTTTTAATTTAAAAAAAATAAAATATGTTTTGAATTTAAAATTTCCTTTTATGATTTCGATAGATCACAATAGGTGCAACTGCCAATATTGGTAAAATAATATAAAAGAGAGTGAACCCAGGAATATTTATTGATGAATAGTTAGTTACACAATCAGAATAACTGTAAATATAAAGGCCATAACTACCTCCAGCTATTAAAACAAAATTATTTTTTATTGCGAGTCCATAACCATTATAACTTGGTAACATTTTTTTAAAGATTACTGGTGTTCCATATCCAATATTTGAAACGATTAATCCATATGCATAATCCGCAAGTAATATAAAATTATTTCCTGAATATACTAATTCATAAATGATGGAATCACTTACTTTACTACTAGAAATAAGACTTGGACTGTTTGGATTTTGTATATTAATCAAATAAACATTTCCGTTGCCATCTCCAATTGTTATTTTGTTATCATCAATTTTACTTACAGAATAAGTAGTACCAGAAGTCAATGATAAATATGCAGGGTTGTCCGGTAGTTTACTGGAATTAATTTGGAAAATAATAATATCACCACCACCCGCACCATAAATTAAATTCCTTGAAGTGTCGACGTAAAGTCCTTGCATCCAGTGGTCATTATAAGACGGATATTTTCCATTGAAGATAATTGTACCATTATTGATATCAGATATATTAACAACAGGTAAACCGGTGCTAAAAGCAGCAAGATAAGCTAAATCACCTACGATTTGAACGTCATAAACAGTGCTACCAATTGTGATTACATCTGTCCTAATTGGATTTGATTTGTTTGTAATATTATAAATGTACAATTTAGAGCTAGCACCAATAACTGCCACAGTTTCTGCGCTGTTTACAGAGACGCAGTGGACACTATCGCCAGAATCCCTGATTCCCTTTCCTATGATAGTTGGATATCCATGGTCATTAATTGAAATTATAACAAGTCCTGCGTCATTTACACCATCTTGTGCTAAGTATACGTAATTTGTACCTACAACTACATCTTCATAAAACCCTGAAGAATTTGTTGTGTCCAAATAGCCAATATTAGAATTACCTGCCGAATTTATGGTAACTGGAATTAGGATCATAAAAAAGAGAAATGCAGAAATTAGAAAAGTTCGTTTGTTCATAAAATATCATCCCTATAAATATTTATTTTTATCTTGGATTTTTCACATAATTACTAATTTTATTATTTTAGCACTTGAAATATTAATATATTTATCTGTAGATGATTTTAAATTTAGATAAATATTAATTTTTATTAAAAAAATTTTAAGTCTTATAAGTTTTGTAAAATAAATGTTAACTTATAACTCAATTAGTAAAAAAATGATGGTTGGTAAATTGACGGAAAAAAACTCAATATTAGAAATAATAAAAGCGAGACATAGTGTCCGAAAATTTGAAAATACAAGTGTATCTGATGAGGATTTGAATGGTGTCCTTGAAGCTGCCAGGTGGGCACCTTCTGGGACAAATAAACAGCCTTGGCATTTTATTGTCATTAAAAATAAAGACACTCAAAAAAAGTTGGCAGAGATGCTTCCTTGGGGTCGATTTATTAAAAATGCACCGATAGCAATAGCAATATTAGTCCACCTTAAATCGATGTGGGCGATTGTTGATGGTGTAATAGCGATGACGCACATTACTTTAGAAGCTGCTGCTAGAGGACTGGGGACATGTTGGTGCGCGTGTTGGCCAAATATCGAGAAAAATCCCGAACTTGAAAAAAATATCAATAAAATTTTAGGTATCCCCGAAAAACTCTTTGGTAAAATCAAATTAATAACCATTACACCATTAGGTTATCCAGCTGCCGATGGCATTGTAAAAACAAGTAGGAAACAACTCTCTGAAATAGTCCATTACGAAAAATTTTAAATCATACTTTTATTTAATAATCTGAAATTATAATTTCAAAATTAAAGAGTTTTTAGAGTAATATAATTTAAAAAAAGATTTAGGAGATTCAAATTATGACTGGACCATTAGATGGAATTAGAGTTTTGGACGTTACTTCACTATTTCCAGGCCCTTTTGGTATGAGGTTATTAGCCGATTATGGAGCAGAAGTTATTAAGATTGAATATAAAAGTAAGCCAGATATGTCAAGATATTTACCACCATTTGTTAAAAAAGCGGATGGAAAAAAAGGTAAATGGAGCTATTTTTATCATTTTCTAAACAGAAACAAAAAGAATTTAAGTTTAAATTTAAGTGCTCCAGAAGGAGTAAAAATTTTAAAAGAACTTGTAAAAATTTCGGATGTTATTGCGTTCCAATTTAGACCTGGAGTTGTTGAACGGTTAGGTATTGATTATGAAACTTTAAAAAAGGTAAATGAGAAAATTATTTATTGTTCGATCACAGGTTATGGTGAAACCGGTCCCTATAAATACTACCCAGGGCATGATTTAAATTATATAGGAATATCAGGGGTCGGAGCGACAATACGGGACAAAGAAGGCCCAATATTACCCGGACTCCAACTTGCTGATATGATCGGAGGCGGGTTATATAGTGTAATAGCAATTTTGATGGCACTAATATCAAGAAATAAAACTGGTAAAGGTCAATTTCTAGATATTTCGATGACTGACGGTGCATTTTCATTATTATCAATGCCATTAGGGCAATATCTAGCTGGAGGAGAAGAATGGATCCCGATTTTAGATCAAATGACACTATGCGGAGCAACTCCGAGCTATCAAATATTCAAAACTAAGGACAATAAATTTCTTGCAGTAGGGGCGTTAGAGCCTAAATTTCATAATAAATTATATAAGGAATTAAATGTTGAGATAAAAGGTGGAGTAGATAGTGCTGATTCAATCAAGCAAAAACTAGCTAAAAAGTTTCTAACGAAAACTCGGGATGAGTGGGTAAAAGATTTAATGGAAAAAGAAGTATGTGTCACTCCACTTTATGAAATAGAAGAAGTGCCGAATGATCCACAAATTCAAGCCAGAAATTTAATTATAGATGTAAAAACTGGTGATGGTATTGTTAAACAATTAGGGTTCCCTATAAAGTTCAGTGATACTAAACCTGAAATTAGATTTGGAGCAGCAATGAAAGTCGGACAAGATTCAAAGGAGATACTAAAAGAACTTTTAAATTATCCTGAAGAAAAAATAAAAGAACTCAAAAAGAAAAATGTAATCTAATTCCAAATAAGTTTTAATTATGAAAATCCACTGACAAACTCAAGTACACTTTTAACTAAAAGTTCCATATTATCAATCAATTGAGAATTTATTTTTAAATCAAATTTCTTTTTTGGATCGGGTTTATCACTAACTATATTTATCGAAATTACTTTCTTATCATATAATTTTCCCAGTAAATACAATATCGAAGTCTCCATATCAATAGATATTGCCCCTAATTTTTTTGCTTCGTTCAATAATTCTTCTGTTTCCCTGAAAATAGCGTCAGTTGTATAAATTGGCCCTGTTTTGAATTTAATTTTCTTTTGGTCAAAAAATTTTTGCAGTCCAAACAGAAGATCAGGGTCGCTTTCGATAAATTTCAAATTATTATTGTAATGAGTAGTTGTTCCATCACCGCAAATAGCTTTATCAGCGACTAATATATCGCCAATATTAATATCTGGAGTCAGTCCACCACAATAATCTACTTTTAAGATATATTTTGCTTTTGTCTTATTTAACGCTTCCATTAGTACCGCTGCCGCTGGAGCACCCATTGTCGCTGGAACAATAGATATGACTTTACCATTATATTTACCTTTATATGTAATTCCATGCATTGAAACATTTGAAAGATTATTTTTAAATTTGTTAATAATAAACTTGACTATTGGGACTATTACTATTTCCGAGATTTGAGAAGGTCTGCAGTTTAAAATCATATAGGAAATTTTCAAATCTTCATTCATAAATTTCAGTCCTAAATTCGTAAAAAAAGATATTAATTTGCTTTTTAGATGCGTCATTTTTATCTATTTATTTTTTTAAGAATTATAAAAGAACTTAAGTTCGATACATTAAAAATTATAGAGAAGATGGTATTTAAATAAAATGATAAATCAGAGTGGAATAATTTTCGCTTTTAATCAACAGATATCTTACGGATATAATAATCAAGACGGATTTACATTATAAAAATAAATAAAATAATAAATAAATTCTTATTAAACATTTAATTAAAATTAAGTAAGGATGGAATAAAGTTTGAAATAAATTTTAAATGAACCTTCCTACATTTATATAACGGTTTTTTCCTCTTTACTATAAAGAGAGAATTATTATTCATTTTAAATCATAGCAATGTGGCGTATTAACCACAGAATAATAATATTTATAGATATATCTTCTTTTATCCAAAAAATATTACTTGATACTAGATTAGTATATGATTTCAATTATCCGGATTCAGAATATCTATACTTTCGATATGCTGTGAGCCCCCAAACGCCAATAAAACAATAAGTTAAAAATTAAAAGCCATTTATAAAAGATTTTTCGAGTATATAGAATTATAAATTGATTTTTAACCCAAAAAAAACAAATGAAATTGATATTTTTTTATCATATTTAAGAATTTATAAGAACCAATAATAAGAATTTGCAATTATGATGAATAAATTTAAATCAATTGACCTTTCAATTTTTTATATGAAAAATCAGATTAAAACCTTGTCATGTGTAGCAGCAGCAGGTCTATTATTCATATTTGCTGTTATTTTCGATTTATGGTATTTAATTTTAATTGGTGCAGTCTTTGATTGGTTACCACTTCCGACTGGATGGATGAAACTGGAAGATACCGAAAAAAAGAACAATAAAGTGATCATTTTACATATAATCACAACATTATTAGCATATATTTTTGCTATTATCTGGATATTTTCGGTAATTTGGATTTCACCTTTTGCATTCGTCTATAAAACATTATTTATGGAAATTTGGTGGTCAGCCGTTATGATAGGCACCTTAATTACTAAATAGATTGCTTTAAACTTATTTAATTTAGGATTTAATTATTTTAGTAGCGACAAGAGTAATCCTAATTAATGTAAATAGTTTTTTAAAGACCAAATAGTACCTCAAGATTTTTATTATTAGATTAATAGAAATTTGGTATTTATAATTAATATTTAAAAGAGTTTACATAAAAATTAAATTATCAATTAAGTGGTCAATAGAAAATGAATGAACTAAATATATTTTTTGAACCTAAGTCTATTGCAATTATTGGAGCAAGTGAAACATTAAAATTTGGGTTTCCTACTACTCAATATCTTTTAAATTCCAAGTTTAAAACTTATCCTGTTCATTTATACAAAGAGACAATTTTAGGACATAAAGCATATAAAAATGTGAAAGATATACCTGAGCCGGTCGAGCTTGCAATTATATTAGTAAAAAATGATAATGTTTTAGGGGCTGTAAAGGACTGTATAGAAAAAAAAGTAAAAGGTATAATAATAGAGACTGCTGGTTTTGCTGAAACAAATATTGATAAATATGTAAAACTGCAAAAACAAATTGAGAATTTGGCTAAAAAATCAGGTGTTAGAATAATAGGACCAAATTGCGTAGGAATAACTAACTTTTATAATAAATTTACCAGTACAGAAGTTGATTTTAATGAACCTATTTTAGTGGGAAATATCTCAATTATCGCACAAAGTGGAGTTCTTGGAAATGTTTTTATCGATTGGGGGATGAGTCAAAAAATTGGTTTTTCAAAATCGATAACGTTAGGAAATAAAGTGGACGTTGATGAGGTAGACCTTCTTGAATATTTACAAGAGGACAAAAATACAAAAGTTATAACAATGTATTTAGAAGGAGTTAAAAGGGGTAAGGAATTTATCAATGTTCTTAAAAAAATGACCAAACCAATAATTGTGGTTAAAAATGGTAAAAGTGATATTAGTGCAAGAGCAATTCAAAGTCATACAGGGTCAATTGCTGGAAATAATGAAATATATGACGCAATTTTCAGACAATTTAACTGTATTTTTCGAGTTAATGATTTCTATGAAATGTTTAATATTGCCAAAATATTTTCGGTCCAGCCTTTACCAAATGGTAAGAACGTGGCTATAATAACAGGGTCGGGAAGTCTGGGTATTTTAGCCTGTGATTATATTAATCATGAGGGGTTAAATCTGGCTAAGTTAGAAAAAAATACTATTGACCAAATAAAAGAATATGCACCAAATTGGGTATCTCTGAAGAACCCTGTAGATTTAGGCCCATCCCAATTTATAACACTTGAACCCGCTTTGAGAGCATTATATGCAGACCCAAATGTTGATTCTATTCTATTTATATTTACTGTCCCAAAAAATCCATTAAAAAATTTTGGTTATTCTTTTAAAAAGCCTTTTGGAATAATTAAAAATCTCACGGAAAAATTAAATAAACCATGCGTCATATCATGTTTTGGTTCTAGATGGGTCTTTGATTTTATAATAAATACGGCTTTAAAATATAATATTCCAGTTGTTCCCTCTATCAAAGACTCCATTAAAGCCTTTAAAATGATGTATGAATTTAATCAATATCTGAAATCATTATAAAATTAAATTTTTTTATATTACGTTTCTTTTTAATTTCAATTTAAGTTTTTCATATTTCAAGTACAATTTATCAAATATAATTTCATAATATTCTTTTATTGCCAGTTCTAATATTATTTCAAGTAATTTAATTGCTTCATTCCAGTTTTGAGCCGTATATAACTCATCAAATTGTCTAATTAATTCATTAATTTTGATCTTTTTAATATTTAATGGTTCATCTTCGATGATTTTTTTGAGTATTGCTAAGCTTTTTTCTTTAGGAACTCTCTGAAATTCTTCAAACATTAATTGTTTATATACATCAGATACATTTAACTCATTAATTCGATTTTTAATTTCACTAAACTCCTCTAATGATTTATTAATAGTATATCGTTTTTCTTTTTCTGTTAAAAATTCCATTCTCAATACACCGCTTTTTTAACTAATTTATTTGATTTTTATTTTTATTTTCGTCCTTTAAAATATTTACCGCCCCGATATTTCCGTTATCTATTAAACTTTTCTCATTTTCAGATTTTGGAGAAAAAAAGTCCTCAATTATTAATTTTGAATCATGAAATATAGATATATCCCCAGTCCATTGAGCAAAATGTTCTTTGTATTCATTTTCATAAAAAGATATAAAAGATGAAAGTCTTTTATTAAGTGAGTCAGAACTTTTTCCGTCCAATATTAAAGCGGCTCGTGCCCAATTACCATCTTCAATATTAATTTCAAAACCTTTATATGTAATTTTACTTATAGAACATGCTTTCTTGTTTAATTCACTACCAAATTGTTGAATTGCTGTTAAAAAACCACTCACCAAATCAGCGTCAATATTAGATTCGATAAAATTATATTGGTAAATCATAATCCCGGTTTCTTTGTTCATTAATATTAAATATAGCAATTTTTTAAGTTCATTAAAATCTAATAATCGTTCTTTTAAATTATTGGAAATTTTTAAATCAAAATAATTTTTAAAAAAATCTTGCTTTTCTTTATTAATTGAAAAAGTTTTTCCATTTTCATATTTAATAATGCCGGCATCTACCATTTTATTAAGATAAAATTTAATCAGAGACAATTTTATGTCAAGAATTTTTGATAATGATTCAGGGTCTAATTGCTGATTCATTAAAAGAAGATAAATCCTATAAATATCAGGGTCTCTCATAATAAAAATTCTAATCTCATTTTCTTTCGGAAAATATTTATGATAATATATTTTATAAAAAAGATAACTTTTTTCTCTAATATAACCAAAATTCTTGAGCATTTCTATATGCCATTTGAAAACTTTAGGATGTAATTTGAATTTTTCATGAAGAGCATTATATTCCATGCCGGGATTTTTAGAGATATAATCATAAATTTTATATCTTTCTTGGATGTCTAAAATTTGACTTTTATTAAACAAATTCTCTTCGATTATGATTTTTTTATTGATGAAGTCTTTTAAAATTGAATATATCTTTTTATTAGAAAATTTAGTATTTTGCTTACAATATTTTGTAAGTTCATCTATTGTAAAATTAGATTTTTTAGTCGAAAACTCCTTTACTATACTAAAAACTTTTTTCTCGTCTTTATTTAGTTTCGGTAAATCACTCATTTTATCTGCCATTGCCTTTAAAGAATAAAATCATGTTAATTAATTTGAATTTATCTTGTATTAAATTTAAATTATATTGTAATTTTGATTTAATATCTTTATTTTATTATCACTTAATAATTTGCTCGTTCATAATTTCTCTAATTTAGAATGGTCATCTTCAAATCATAACTTTAAGTCCCCGATTAATGGAATTTAAAAAATTATTTAAAACCATTTTAAATTAACGATAATCGAATTAATGAATTCAGAAGTTAATTATGATAAGAAAATGGAAAAATATATATTTATAATTAAAAAGTAGATTAGTATTCAAAAAAATAATAAAAATTAAAACAATACTGAGATATTATATTGCAGAAATAAATTAGAAGACCTTTTGGAGTGTAGTATATATTTTAGTATTAAACCTTTTAATGAGAGAATATAGGTGAAATTGAGATAGAACAAAAAATAATTGTCCGTAATGAGCAATTTGGTGGGGTTATTTTTGATCAGAAATATGGTTCTATGTCAATGGTGGATATTGAAGGTTTTAATGTTTTATTGAAGTTAGCTAACAAAAAGAAGTTATCCGAAGATGAATTGAAATTTTTAAACATATTAGTTAAATCAGATTCACCGAAAAAGTTAAAATTTTTATTAGATCCGGAGATAAAATTTGCATCAGGGCCGAATATAATTACAAATACTCCAGTTTTGATAGATTTATCGCTTACAAATAAATGTAATCTTCATTGTTCATATTGTTATATGGATTCATTGCCAGTAAATGATGGGAAATTTTTATCTTTGGACGATTTTGAAATCTTATTAAAAAAGATGAAGGAAGCTAGGGTGCTCCAGATTGCTTTAGGCGGCGGCGAGCCAACATTGCACCCAAATTTCGCGGAGATTCTTAGAAAGTTAAGATTAGATGGAGACATAGTCCCGAACTACACAACAAACGGAACAGTATTAACAAATGAAATATTGGAGGCATCAAAAAAATATTGTGGAGCAGTTGCAGTAAGTTATATGGAGAATTTATATAAAGAAACATTAGTATCTGCTAAAAAATTATTGGACTATGGTATACAAGCTAATGTACATATCGTATTATTAAAATCTAGATTACAAAATCTTAATTTAATAGTAGAAAAATATCTGAAGCTGGGCGTAAATGGTATCGTATTATTATTGTTTAAGCCAATGGGACGTGGAAAAAATTTAAGGAAGGAAGTATTAGCACAGCAAGATACAAAACTTTTATTATTAAAGATTTTTGAAATATTGGCTCTAAAAGAAAAATATGATTTTAAATTAAATTTTGACGCTTGTTCAGCCCCTTTATTAAAAGATATGCCATTTTTAGCGGAATCAATTGATGGGTGTAATGGGAGTAGATATAGTTGCTATATTGATTGGAATTTAAAAGTAAAACCATGCTCTTTTATGCAGGACCAACAGGGTGTAGATTTAAAAAATAATTCATTTAAAAAAATATGGCAATCAGAACTTTTTGTTGATTTTAGAAATAAATTAACTAATTATAGATATATTGGATGTAAAACTTGCAACTTTTTTAAAAGCTGTTGGGGTGGCTGTCCTTTAGACCCGTCAATTGTTGCATGTGATAAAAAAGGTGGAAAACTAAAAATTTTTTAAAGTGAATTTATAAGATTTTTATTAATATTTTGCATTATTATTAATGCTTACTCTATTATTACCTTTTTCTTTATTGTTTACTCATACTTTATCTTTTATTTTATTCGTCCCTACTTCAATTCCATTGAAATAAATTATATTAATTAGGTTTGATAATTTATTACACTTTTTACTATTTTAAGAGATGATTATTTTTGGGAACCTGCAATAATAATTACCTTAAAAAGATTCTTAAACCAATAAGCAACTGTAAGAACCTTAAATTTCTATATTGTAAATGGAACCAACTCCAAGAAATATCCGTAGAAATCTCAGAATTACAAAGTTTAGTGGTATTAGATTTAGAAGAAATGAGATTGAATCATTACCTGAATTACATGCGTCCCTTCAAAATTTAAAGAAACTTGATTTACATTCTAATAATTTGAAGGAAATATCTAGTGCAATTAAATTTTTTCCTTCATTAGAGCGTTTATATCTATCAAAGAATAAAATAATTAATTTAGTACCAGATTTCTGTTTATTAGATAAACTTTTAATTTGTTTTTTGAATAATAATGAACTAACGAAAATACCTAACGAGATAAAAAACTTAATTAAATTAAAAAAATTGTATCTAAACGATAATAAATTAGAGTATATACCTAAAGAAATTGGAAATTTAATAAATTTAAAAATCTTAATGCTTAATAAGAACAAACTTAAAAAAGTACCTTTTTCATTAAAAAATTTAAAAAACCTAAGACGTTTATTTCTATGATATAATCTGTTAGATAATGAATTTTTAGGTATGATAGATATGAATACAAAAGAAAAAATAAAATTTTTAGAAGATTTTTCAAATAGAGTGGTCAAAAGATGAGAATATTAAAAATAATTGATGGATTTGTAACAAATTCCAGTAGTTCCAGCGCCCCATTAGTGCTAGCGTTAAAATATAATTTAAATTTTTCAGATGTGTTGAAAAAATTAGGAATGGATCTTAATAATCCATTCATAGCTGATCTTGCTAACACCTTGGATAAAAAATTCATTAATAATCGATTTATTAATTGCCCGCCAGATAGAATAATAGATTCGAAAGATTTTGAAAATTATGAAGGATATCATATTACTTTGGACAATATACCAGATGATTGCCGTAGTGGCTATCAAATCAGCTCGATTGATGTAACTGTTCAAGTTTATTCTGGAGGTGGGTGGATCGATTTCATTGACGCGTTTTTTGTTAAACTTGGATGGGAAATGAGTAAATCCAGACTTGAAGAGTTGTTAGAAGATGATTTAATAGTAATATATGCAGGACCAGCCGAGGATTAATGACTTAAATAAGAACATTACTTGCTAAAAAATGTGGCGTTAACTCTCAATCATAGTATCTTGGATTTCAATGCCCTATGTAAAAAGAATTAGAATTAAAAAGAATTTCTTAAAATTTTTATTAAACATACCGTAGATTCTATATTTACTTGGAGTTTCAGGTGAGAAGAAGGGATGTCTTTTTCATTAGCAAATCTAGAAATATCCGTTAAAGAATTAACGATATTATTTAAGATTACTTTTATGAATTATGATTTTAAATGATTTTATTTAATAAAATATTTAGGTGAAATTAAAACATGGACGTTAAATTTCTTGGCAAATGGAAAAAATGGAGGGACGACCCCAGAAATCCGTTGATAAAGCCCAGACCTCCAGATTGGATAATAGCAGACCCCACATTTATTACAAGTGAAGAGTCGCCTGATGGCTTATGGCATTTATTTGCCCATAGTATCATCACGGGAATTAATCATTTTAAATCAAAAGATGGGATCACCTGGCAAAACAGTTTTGATAAAACATTCCCAGGTATGAGACCATTTCTTTTCAAAGAAAACGATAAGTATTATCTTTTATATGAAAGATTGTTGAACATTTTTAATAAATCCGTGATATCAATTAGGGAATCAAAAGACTTATCAAATTGGAGTAAGCCAAAAGATATATTAACCCCTACATTATCTTGGGAGGGAAAATATAATCCAAATAATGGTAATCCGTGTTTATTGAAGCATAAAGGGCGCTATTATCTTTATTATTCAGCAGGACTGGTCTTTCTTAAAGATTGTCTATTTTACGAACCGAAATATATTGGGATTGCTATTTCTAAAAATATTTTTGGGCCATATAAAAAGAGGGCAATGCCAATAATTTACCCAGAAAAAGATAATACTTTTAGAAATTTAGGGGCAGGAGCAATGAAGGTAATATATTTAAAAGAAAATGAGACTTTTTTGGGCTTTAATAATGGAATTTTTAAAGATAAAAAATCAAAATCACGCTCAAGTATATTACTATTAATGTCTAAGGACGGGATTCACTTTAATGAGTGCTTTAAACAGCCAATTATTTTTCCTACAAAAGGTTGGAAAAAGTCGTTTGTTTATCAGTTAGATATTAGAAAATATAAAAATAATTATTGGCTCTATTATAATGCAAGAAATGGATGGTTTTTCGGAGTAGAAAAAATAGGATTGTCCACACTAAAAATTGAATAATTTATAAATTTGCAATAAAATTTTAAAATTCCCAAATAATATTATTAAATGAATAATTTGGTAAGAATAAATATGATTGAACATAGAAAATATTTGTTGTATTATGGAAAAGAGAGTTGGAATTTTGGATTTTGGAAATCAATTTTTGCGACTCCACCTTGTAAAAAGCCTAGTAGTCCTAAAAATAAAAGTTATGAATACGAGATTGAACTGATTGGAGATGAAATGAAGGAGATTTATCTCCAATTAATAGGAAAGCCGGAAGATTTAAATGAGATTGAATGTCAGCTAGCAAAATACAAGATAGCTAGAATAGAAGACGATTATACGCTTACTATAATTACTAATTATGATATTATAATAAATTTGGATATGTTTTATCAGTTTTGTAAAGATAAAGGATATTCTATTTACAAGAAGATAATAATTCCACCAAATAAATGATTAGAATTCTTTAGACAAAAAATAATAATAAATATTTCATAGATTTTAATAGGTAAGGAATTTAGAAAAACTATTTTTTTAAATTTTTAACTATTTCTTTTAGAAAAATCCGTACATTTATGTAATTAAAGACGGAGGTTTTTTAATGCAAGATGAAATTAAAAATAAGATAATTATTGATTTAATCGAGAATGAATCATGTAATTTAGACAATACTGGGCAGGTAAAAAAGATTAACCTTTCAGGAAAATTTACAATAATCAATCCTTCAACGTCTAGAATTTGGAATGCAAAATTATTTTTAACCAATATAAACCCAACTAATCTGGAAAACGATAAATTTATTATAAATGAAGTAAAACCTAGTGAACAGTGGTCTCGTGAATATAAAGTTAATGATGATTTTATAAAAGAGCCAGTACTAGATATTTCAGAAGAGATAGACACATATTATGAGATAGATGCACCAAATTGGGCTGGAATTATCGGGAAGAGGAGTCCAACTGCCTTTAAATTATTTGTTAAAAATAAATCAAATTCAATTATTAGAAATGTAATAATAACTAAAGAATTACCAGAATATTTTGATGACCCAATTTTAAATCCAACAACCACATTAGAATCATTAACTTTTGACTCTGGGACAAGAAATATTATTTGGAAAATTGATAAAATTGATCCTGGAAAAAGTCTTGGTGTGACAATTAAAACAGGTTTTACTCCAGAAATGCCAGAGCCATATGGTGCAGGTAAAATTATGGCGACATATAAAGTTGAAAATGCAATACGAACCAAATTAGATGCAAGGGTAGAAGCTAATACAGATAATTTATTTGCCATAGATGTCGAAGAAAATATGGACACACCATTTAAATGGGATTGTACAGCTGAATTTGAAAATTCCAGTAATTTAGATGTTTTATTAAAAAGAATAAAAATATTCCAAATTAAAAATAATGTACAAGAATTAATAATAGAAGAAAATCCAGATCAAATTATTGAAATAAATAATTCTTGGAGTAAAGATTTTGTGGCACAATCCGATAATATTCCTAAATTTAAAAAAGATTACGAATTTTCTGTTGATTATATCGTTCAGAAAACAATTTTTGGAAGTTTAGAAATAGAGGAAAATAAAATTCCTATCGCAGCTGTTAAAATTCAAAAACAAATAGAACCAAATGAAATATTAGCCAACACGAAAAATGATTTAAATATAGAAATTTTGGCAGATAATATTGGTTCGGCATCATTAAATGAAATTATTTTAAAAGATAGAATACCAGCTCATTTTAGACCACCTGAAAAAGGTACTATAGAATATTTTTTAGATGACCGGGAAATTAAAGAAGGAATTTATTATGAAATTACTCCAGAGGACGATAATCTCGAAAATGAACATTTAATAGTGCATAAAATTACAAATATGGATAAATTATTTGGCGGATTTAAACCGAATAGTAGGTTAATTATTAAATACCCAATTCAAGCTTGGAATCCGCCACCTACGAAAAACTATTTATGTCCTGTAGAAATTTTTGCAAATACGCTCCCGATTGGACCACCTGTTGAAAATAAATTAGATGATATTGAAATTAAGATAAAATATGTACAAAGACGAATACGTGCATTTAAGCAAATTCAGCCATTAAGTGAAGAAGGACAGTATAAAATTCCCGTTGTTTTCCATAATAAGGGTGAAATAGTACTGGAAAATATCGTCATTAAAGATTTTATTCCTAAAAATTTCGATCTTATGTCCTGGGAACCCGAGGATATTAAACCAGAAATAAAAGATCTAGAGGACGGTACTGAGCTAATATGGCGTTTTCCACTAGTTCAACCTAACGAAAAGCTAAATTTAGGGTATACTATTAAGGGTACTGGAGAATATGTAGCTCCTGAACTTGAAATAGAAGTAAAATAATTCTGAAATTACTTAAATCAATTATTCTTACTTTTTTTTACTTATTATGGCAGAAGTCGTTCGGGTCTTAATCTGGGCCAGACATTTGTATGTTTAAAACATTCAGCATAAGAAACACCACATTGAAAACCTCTAAATTTTGCTGATATTTTAACAAGTTCAATTATATCTAAATCGTCATGGTCTTTTAGCCACTGAATTTGAGATTTATGGTTTTGTAATATCTTAATTTTTCTTTCAAATTGATCTGAAATATCAACATAATAGTCAGGGATGAAATTTACTCCAGTAAGTGTGTCCATATAAAAAATGGGGACTACTATTTGGTTATTTGGATTATTTGTTTTAATATTTGGTAATGTGCTAACAAAACTAGCGTCAAGTACTAACTTACTGAGGTTTACATGGTCTGGATGATAATCGTTAGGAGAATGAGTAATGATAACATCAGGGGATACTTTCCGGATTACATCGATTACTTTCATTCTTAAATCTTCATTTGCAAAAATGAATTCATCTCTAATTCCTAGCCAAAAAAAGCCGGCTTTTAAAAATTCAGCGGTCTTTTTAGCTTCATCATACCTAATTTTTCTCAATTTTTCGGGAATAATTTGTTCATGCCCAGCAGACCCATCAGTAACTATTAATAAATTGATTTCATAGCCTAAATCATGATATTTTAATAAAGTACCACCCGCTAATATTTCTAAATCATCAGGATGCGCCCCAATGGCTAATATTTTCATCTTCATATTAATATCACGGAATATTACTATCTAAATCTTGGTTATAGCTATATATTTTTTCTAATTAGATCATCTCTAACTTTCATTAATATTTTTCCTAAGTGGTTTTTTCCATTGCCATTATATACACCCCAGAAGGTATCGCCCCAAGTATTGCCTTCAATTAAGATACAATTTTCTAACTCTATTATCTTCTTTTTCAATTCCTCATTTGTTGTAAATTTCAGTCTTACTAGTGTTTCCATAATGGATAATTTGACTCTATCCCAATCAGACCTCAATTTTATAGCCCGTCCTAATTTCTTTGCTAGTGCAGGAGTTTTTTGACTGGCGATCTCTTTTCTTAAATTAATATCAAGAGTCTTAGAAGCTTGATATGCATGCTCTACTGATGGATAACATATATTTTCATATATTATCTTACATGGATAAAAATTTGATAAAAAACTATATTTTCCACTAAACCTTTTAATTATATTCACCATTATTTCACCAGTTATAACTTTTTCAATTATAAATATTTCTAATATGTTTATTTATTAGAATTCATTTGAAACGGAACTCTTTAATTTCAATAATAAAATAATACAAATATGGTAAAGGAACTAGGAGTTGCATATTATGGAAATGTATTTCCAGACCATGCGAGAATAGACTTAGAAGAAATGGCAAGACATGGTTGTAATTCAGTTTTGATCGCGATGTCAGAATATGATTGGGAGGTTTGGAGAAAGAATATTATGAAAATAGCCCATATTGCTAAGGAAGAATTTAATTTCAATGTATATCTAAATTTTTGGTCGTGGGGTGGCATTTTTGGAGGAGAAGCGCCGTCTTTTTTTCTACACAAAAATACTGATTTTAGACAGGTAAAGTCAATTTCTAATAAAAGAGGTACTCATGATAAAGTAGCTGCAGTTTGCTTTAATACTAGCGAATTTAAAAATTATTTATTTAAAGCCATTAAAAATGTCTGTAAATATGAATTTATTGACGGATTTTTTTGGGATGAACCGCATTTTTATTATTTACCAAAATCTGCAATCTCATTTACTTGCAGGTGCGACACTTGTCAAAAACTTTTCAAACAAGAATATAATAGAGAAATGCCGGTTAAATTGGATAATGATGTTATTAAATTTAAGGAGAATTCCATCATTAAATTTCTAAAAGATTTATCGTTAAAGATTAAAGAAATTTCACCGTCCAAAAAAATTATTGTATGTCTTAATCCTCCGCCGTTAGAAAGTGGGATTTCAGATTGGGATAATTTTGTTTATTCTTTAAAAGATGTAATTGATGTTTTTGCTTCAGACCCATATTGGTTATTATTCGGAAAATCACTCAATTATGTAGAAAAATTTACCGAAAAAACCGTATCAATTGCTAAAAAATATGGTATTAATTCTCAATTGTGGTGTCTTGGATTTTTAGTCCAAAGAAAAAAAGAATTAGAATTAAAAGAGGCTATTAAAATTTTTGATAAATATAACGTAGATTCTATTTTTACCTGGTGTTTTAGAGGTGCTGAAGGCATGTCTTTATCATGTAGCAACCCTAAAAAAGTTTGGGATGTAATTGGTGATGTATACAATGAGTTAAAAAGAAAATACCATCTGTAATTTATAATTTATTAAGAATATAAAAATAATTTATTTTAACTTATAACAATTTTCTTAATTTAAAATTATTTGTACCCTAAAATTATTGAATTATACAATTAAACTGCGTTTATGATTCCAATTTAATTTATAGAAAAAAATAAATAATCGAATAAGATATAATTATATGGCGATTATTATCGCTATGGATGAACACCATTTTAATTTCATCCATTTTTTTTTTTCGATGTATGTAAATATGATTTATTAGTTTATCTCAATATCGCTGGTAGAATTTTTTTTGAAAAGATGTATTTTTAATTGTCCATCTTTATATTTAGAATAAGATTTTTCAGGAATAATTTCAACTGGTAATCTTATTTTACGTTTAATTTCTCTACCATCCTTATTTATTATTATGATGATAGATGATTTATCGGTCTTGATTTTTAAATCTTTTTTTGGAATACCAGGGGTATTAACAGTGATTATTAATTCATTTCCATCATCAAACATATTAGGATTTATGAATTCGGTTGTAAACTCGGTTAACCAGTTCATAATTTCCTTGAAACCATTGCGAATACCTTCATTTATAAAGTTATTTCTAATACCAATAAATGGTAAGTTTTTACCGAAAAAAATATCTTTAAACCATGTCCAATATCTATCATCTTCATCATTATCATCCAATTTTACCAGTTTTATCACCTCCATTTATTTAATTGGAATTTCATAATCTTCTTTGATATCATCGTTATCATCATCAGCTTGAGACTTTTTTAATTTTAGAATTTCATTTACTGTTTTCAGCTCATTTTTTAACCACTTTTTATAATTTTCAAGATTAGTTTGTAATAATCGATCTAAACCGGGAATGTATTGATGACCACAAACTAAATTAGCAAATTTTTTGAAAAAATCAATTTCATTCGTAAAAATACTGGCTAGAAAATTTATCTGTTCTTTTCCTTTTTCAGTAATCGAATAAATTTTAGGATAATTTCCTCTTGATTTGATAAATTGGCGATATTCCAATTTGTTAAGTATAGGATATATTGTCCCTGCTTTTGGAGTCCAGATATTCATAAATTGAGAGGATAATATTTTGATTATATCTGGGCCGGATTTATTACCATAATTGTTTAAAATAGAAAGGATTAAATATTCAGTGGGGCTGGCTTTTCTTTTATCTCTATCTAAAAATTGTCTTGCTATTCCGCGACCAAACCAGAACATCTTTATTTACCTGAAAAAATGTTTTCTATAAAATTTTTGAATATTGTTAGCTCAAAATTGTTAACTCAAAGTTGTTAGCTCTAAAAAATTTATAAAGTTTTCGATTTGAATTTCTAAGAAAAGAATTAATAAAAAAGAGATTTTTAAACGATCATTAAATTTAACTTGATTATATCCTTTATATTACGCCTTTTTTAGAGGCAATATATTATTATTATATATTTATCGTTTTCTATTTCAATATCTTAACCAACTATTTTTAAGATAATGTATTTTTCTGATGCAATAATTATGACCTATTCTATTGGAATAGAAATTATTTTTTATATAACCAGAGCAATTAACAATTATTTTGAAACGCTAATATATTATAATTTAAGTATTTTTATTCAAATAATATATCTTTTAACTTTTTGAGCATTATTTGACCGTGAATTTCATCGTTAAAGAAGGGTATCTGTCGTATTAAAAAATTTTGAAAAATTTCCTTGATTATTTTAAAATTTTTATCTTGTTGTTTACGCTTTTTTTGACAGAATGGACATGTAGTATTGTTTGGAAAAAATTTGTTAACAAAAATTCCGCCGATTGAAATATTGTATCCTTGTAGACTTGCAATTAATCGTTGTGTTTCATTTATACTTAACAATTCAGGTATCATTACAACAAAAAAGCGGGTCAAATCAACATTGGACAGAACTTTTTGGGTCTCTTCGGACCATTGTTTAGCTATTTCAAGAAATTCGGATATATCCTTTCGTTCAGCTTTTCTCCTACGGAAGAAATTAGTAATTTTATCAACAAATGAGCCAAGTACATCTCGAATTCTTATTAACTTAATAGCAGTCTTACTCAAGAAATCAGGAAAACTTAATAATTTAAGCGTATGTCCAGTAGGTGCAGTATCTACAATAATAACATCCCAATCATCATTGTTAAATCTACGAATTATGTTTAAAAGTCCGAACCCCTCGTTTGCACCAGGAAATTCCTCAAATTCTTCGCCTAATAATATTTTTAACTCAGGAAATTCTTCTAGATAATGGTTATATTCGTCCAATACTTTTTTTGGATCTGTTTCTAAAGCAAAAAGATTTTTATTACTCCAGACTTCGACAATTTGTCCTCCAATTATTGATTTTTGTTCAAAAACATCTGATAATGAATGAGCTGGGTCACTTGATGTAATCAGGGTCTTTAATCCCATTTCGGAACATTTTATAGCGGTAGCAGCAGCTATAGAAGTTTTTCCTACCCCACCTTTACCTCCAAATAGAATTAAATGCTTACCTTCTTCCTTTAAAAAATCCAATAGTTCATTCATTTTAATCGAAAAATGTATTTTTAATAAATATAATTTATTTTAATTCTATAAAATATATATTTTTAAATTAACTTAAATTGGTTATTTTATATTATTCGATTATTTAAAATTTTAAGAACGCGAGTTAATGGAACATGTTTGTGACATTTGGGCTATATGAGGCATTAATTGGTATAATTTTTTTATGTATTATTATTCCTATAATATATGTAGCAAGAGATTGCTTTAAAAAGCATAAAAATAAAATAGACGGGTATTCTGCAATAGTTACAGCTATTACCTCTGGAGTTATAGGAATATTTTTTTTAGTAGAAGGTCTAAATTGTTTTGCTTGGTCAAATTATTTATATAGTCTTGGCTTGAATCAAGCAGCTTTAGAGTATGGAATTGCTCATTTGATTTTACCATATCCGACTGCTACTTTTGTGATTTATTTTATGCCAATGATATTTCTTTTTATGGGAGCATATGTAGTTAAAGAGTTAATTAGTAAGAATTTTGTAAGTGAAACAAAAATAAGTGAAAAATTGAGCATAGAAGTTGATAAAAGTGATTTAGAAGTTTCAAGAAAAACATTTCATATTACAATTATTGCAGTCATAATTTGTTATTTATTCCTTGGAAAAATTATGTATCAGTCAATATTTCAATTTCTTGTTGACTCAAATCAGCGGTTATATGACCTTGGATATACACAGTTCCTGTGGCAAAGCATAGATATTTCGAGCATATTGACTAATTTTGATATGGCTAGATTTCTGATAGTTTTTATTTTAGCGATTATTTGTTTATTATTAATTTTTACAGATTTTGTTAGATTATCATACTATCGATTTTATCCCTTAAAGTTGGTGTCTCAAACATATAGAAAAAGAGAGAAAACTAGTTTAGGACCGCATATATATTTTGTTTTTGGCATATTATTTGTTGTTATGTTTTTTCCAGCGCAGCCCGCAACAATTACTATAATAATTTCAGGGATTGGAGATGCATTTGCTACGATTATCGGAATTACCTTTGGAAAACATAAGTTTAAAAAAGGTTCGAGTAAAACATGGGAAGGAGGAATTGGTGGAGTTGTTTCATCTTTAATTTTTGGTATCATGTGTTATTTCTTATTAATGCCAATATATGGCGGGTCTATAATAAATGGAACAATTATGACATTAGTAGGAGCAGGTTTGTTCTTTATTATAGATTATTTCAGTCCCCCAATAAAAATGTCAGATAACATTTTAAATCCTATAATTATAGGATTTGGTACATATTTAATTTATTTATTACCAACCATTTAATTAGAAAAATTAAAGGAAAAGTGAAATTATAATGGTATTAGTCCCGAATTATGGTATTTATACGATAGGAATAGGAATAGAATTATTAATTATGGTACCTATGATCCTTTATATGGGCAAATCAGTGATAAAAGAAAATAAGACAGGTGGATGGACTCCTATTTTGGTGTCAGGGGTTTTGGTATTTTTATCTTTAAAATTTATTATAGAAGGGGCTTCTATTTATTATACTACCATGGCATATATTGCAAAAGGTACTCAACAAGCTTATGTAGATGCCTTAAAATATGCGTTATTGCACGGGACATTTCCATATCCCATTGGTTGTTTTGGGTTATATTTCACGTCCTTCATTTTCATATTTTTTGGGTTTTATTTTATTAAAGAAAAATACATTTCTAAGAATTTTGACTCAAAGGAGAAAATCGAAAAACTAAAAGAAAATAAAATCCACCCATTGGACCTTGAAATCTCAAGAAAAATGTTTCATATTTGTATTATCGCAATTTTAATAGGTTATTTAGTGTTGGGAAAATTAATTGGAATGGGTGTATTTAATTCCACAGTATCACTATATGCTCATCTTCCAGCTGCATCATATATACCCTATGACCAAATTGATTTTCAAGATTTAATAGATAACCATTATTTTACATTTATATTAAACAAATGGCTTGTAATTTTTATTTCAATAGTAATAGATCTTCTATTAATTTTGTCAGATTTTCTCAGGTTTTTTAATTTTAGATATTATCCAATTAAAACGATTGAAGGAACCTATAGAGAAAGTGAGCGCGAGGCTATGGGACCACATATTTACCTATTAACCGGCATGGCTTTTGTTGGCGTAGTTTTACCTCCGCCAATAGCAATGTCTGTTATTTCAATTTCGGGGCTTGCTGATGCAGTGGCAACAATTGTTGGAATAACAATGGGAAAGAAAAAAGTTCATAAAGGTTCTAAGAAGACATGGGCTGGGTGCATCGGTGGATTTATTTCAGCATTAATCTTTTCATTATTTAGTTATTTTATTTTAATGAATTTATATAATGACCCGGGATTATTGGCTATGTATTATCCAGGACTTAAGCCCTTCAGTATACTACAAGGAATTGTCGTTTCAATAGTTGGCTCGGTAGTATTCTTTTTAGTAGACTATTATAGCCCACCACTTTATTAT
>SUPR01000055.1 GCA_005191425.1 Candidatus Helarchaeota ASGARD archaeon Hel_GB_B | reverse complement strand
ATTTTTTCTTCTATAAATTCTTTTAGAAAAATTTTTTTTACATTTTTTTCTTTTAACTGTCTAATTATGGGTAAAATAGACCCAATTATCCCAATCTTAAAATCAGGGTTAATGTCTAATCCGGCAATTCTTTTATTATCAAAAGATAAATTTTTATTGAATTTAACTAAGATATATTGAGAAATTGCATTTATACAAGCAATACCAAGGATCTTTTCAAAAATTATATCAGATTTTGCTAATGTTATTAAGGATAGTGGGTCTAAAAACTTATCATCTAATAATATTTGTTTGGATATTTCAGAAAATGTTAATGTATTTCTCCTCAATTCATTAATATCTGGTTTACATTTGCTTACTGAAATATTATGACATACCCCTGTAGAATCATTATTAAGAATACAAATAGCAAAGTGTGGCCCAATGCTTAAATCTTTTATTTTTAGATTTAATCGATATTTTTTCCAATATTTTGTAACTGTATCTATTAAATTATTTAGTACCGACAAAATTAACCCAGACTTTCTATCTATTCAATATTTAATATAAATATTATTTTTTTTTAATATAATTAAGTTGCTAAAACTTTTTGCTTTTGGTTTAATTGATTAATTAATAAATATTTTCACTAATTATATATCATAATTCATTCTTAAAATCACAAATTAAAATTTGTTTTTCAAGTTTAACTTTCAACCACCTCTCCATAAAAGGAACACTATTACGATTGAAAGTAAAACTAATATTCTGTTAGATATTGAAGAGATCAAATAAACAGATATGTTTTCCTAATAAATAATATATTTTTTGCTAAAATATATAATTTCGCAAATTGGTATGATTTTTTCTCTTAATTAAAAATAGTGTTTAGGAGTGATTATAACGAAAAGTGAATATTCAAAAATTTTAACTGATTGTAAGCATGAACCTATATTAGACGAAGTAAGAGGTGAATATATCTGTTCTTTATGTGGACTGGTCATTGAAAAACAACTAGTTTCACCAACATATCAAATGAACATTGACCATTCAAATAAATTTAATTCATCTAGACATTTTGTTGCATTAGGTAAGCGATTAAATATGGTAGATGGGCTAGGAAGTTTTATGGACTATCAATATAGTACAAAATTTACCGATGCATCTGGAAGACCATTAAAAGCAAAAAAGCAAACATTATTTAAACGTTTAAAATATTTTTATGATGTCAGGTCAAGATATGTTAACCAGGAAACTAATTATAATGTATTTAATTTATTAAATCGTGTCGTTAATCATTTAAAATTAAATGATAATATAAAAGACCGTGCTGCATATTTTTACAATAAAATCATTTCTTCAGTGCCAAAAGAAGAAATTACAAACCATATAATTTTAATTGCTATGTGTATTTTTTTAGCAATTAGAGAATATAAGAATAAAGCGCCAATCACTATTCAGGAATTATGTCAAATATTTAGAGAACTTGGCCACCGTGTTTCTCCACGAACTATTTTAAGGGAGATACAAAAAGTAAGTATCTATACCGGAGATTTCATTAAATCCAATACTCGAAAAAGTGAGGACTATGTTAATCGAATAGTATCTAAAGTCTGTAATTATAGCGAAGTAATAAATAGATTACTAAAAATTGACGAAGATGTTAATGAATATCGGTTATATTTATTAAACAAAAGTTTTGAAATACTAAAGAATTTTGGGCTTCAACAACGAGGTGGTAGAAACCCTTATATTTTTGCTGTGGCTATTATTTACACCAGCGACCAGATCTTAGCTAAGTATAAGAAACGAAAAGCTATTTTAACTCAAAAAATCTTATCTAACGCATGTAAATGTGCAGAATATTCAATCCGAGACCATTTTAAAGTTATAAAAACATCGTTTCTAAAAAATTACATTGAAAATTAGTGAACAAGTTCAATAAATATTATTTTTTAATAGTATTAATTCAATTTTTTTGAATTTTTAAACGCATTATTTATATATAAAAAAAAATAACTAATTGGACTTGTTTTATTTGGCGTAAAAATGTAATTGATTTCCATTAAATTAGTGACATAATAAAATAATTGAGTTCAATTATGTTAAACTATCTTTAATTCATTTTGGATTTTAAGTTTAATTAAAGACTTTAAAATTCGCAATTTGAGTTTAAATATGTTCTTTTGGAATAATTAGCGATATCGATGAAAAAAAAATTTTATTATTCTCATTATAGAAAAAAAGAGTCAAAGAAGCCAACTTGGCAAAGGATATTAACATTTTCTCTTGTCATATTGATATTTGATAGAATTTTATTTTATTCTTTTTTATTTATTACTTCAAAATATGATACTACTTATATATCATTTATACAAAATATAATTAATCCAGTTTTTACATTAGTAGATATTATCTTCTATATTTCTATTATTTTTATTATAATTTCAGTAATAGAATATTTTAAAACAAAAAAGGAAATAAATGATAATAAATATCTGATCTTTGAAATAATATTATTTTTCTTAGGTACTCCAATTCTTGCTGTTTTTGTGTCCTCCTACTATAATGTGATTTCAAATAATCTTATCTACGGTGTAATAATCTTTATATCCGGACTTTTCCAATGGATATTAAAAATTTTTGTATTTTTCGGTGCTTGGATTTTAGTAATTTTAATCCTTCTTATAAAATCTTATTATAAATTTGGAAAATTTAAATATAAACTTTTTAATTTTGAAATTAATTCTCATGCAATTATATTTGGAAGGCAACATAGAAGGATCCGTGGAGTTTCAATCCTTGAAATTAAAAATATTCCCCGGAATATATCAAGCAGAGAAAATAGAATAATGAAAAAAAATATTGAAAGGATTACTTTTGGGGATCAACAGGTCTATTTTCATTATCATTTAACTGTATTATTAAATTACGTCCCTGAATTATCTTATGAAATTTCAATTCATAAAAATAGGGTGCGATTTAGAATAATTCTGACTTTTATAGGAAAAAATAAGAATGAACTAATTACTGAATTAAAAAATATACTGGAAATTATCTCAAGAATTTATGAAACATCTTTTCCTGGTCTAAGTTTTGAGATTCTTTATGGTAATAAACTTAGAAATGCTTGGTCTGAGATATTTGGTGGTATTGGCGATTATAATATCAAAACTCTAAAAAACAATATCTTGAAAATTTCACAGCTAGAGAAGGATATTTTTCTAAAAATTATAAAAATAAAAAATAGACCACAAGTTAAAGCATACTTAAAAAGAACGCAGATTGATAGCTTTATTTCTAGTATATTAAGTAGCAATGTTTATGGGTGTAATTTTGTTGTCCATTTAACTCCTGTAAATATTTTTAAATTTCAAGATAATCAATTTCCATATCAATCTTTTTCTAATAATTTTCAACCTATCAATATCAATAAAAATAATACATCTATAAGAGAAAATTTATTGAGTTTACGTCATTCAGAGATTACAGCTATCTGGAAAATATCCGCATATATTGTTTTAAGGTCTCTTAATGAAGACCAAATTGAAAATGAATCAAAAAAAATTACGGCTATTCTGGACACTGTTTTTAGCGGAAATGAGAACTCTATAGAAACTGAATTTGTAAAGAAGAGTAGATTAATATATTGCTTATCATTGATAATAAACAGACAGTCAATTGGCCAACGAATAATAATGACTAGTGGACAACTTGCTACATATCTCCATCTCCCAGAAGAATCTTTTCCTTCCATTGAACGATCAAATATTCCTTTATTTGAAATTCCTACTGAAGATCTTGTTAATGAAAAAATTACAATTGGGACAATTCTATTTCAAGATAATAAAGAATTATTTAATGTAGGAATTGATATCGAAGATTTGCGTTTAAATATGTTTATTACTGGTTTAATTGGAATGGGTAAAACAAGCCTTGTTATGAATATATTAAAAAAATTGAATAAATATTATTCAAATATAAATTGGCTTGTCCTAGACTGGAAAGGTGATTATGCTGCATTAATAAAAGAAGCTCCAGGCGAAATTCTAATATTAAGACCCGGGACTGACGAAGTACCATTTCAAATTAATATGTTCAATCCTGAAAATGCAAATTCTGAAGAACATGCTAGAAAATTATTTGCACTAGTTATTGAGCTATTTAAATCAGACTTTCAAAATAAACCAGAACTATCCGTCCAGATGGAACGTGTTTGTAGAGATGTCATTTATGAAGTCACTACTAATGAAAATAAACGTTCATTAGAAGCTTTTTTTGAAGCATTAAAAGATTATCAAGAACGAGAAAAAATTAATAATAGGACAATTTCAATGACCGTTAATGCCCTAATAAATAGGTTTGAAAGATTTCGTAGCGGAAATCTAAAAAAAGTCTTTGATGTCAAAAATTCGAATATAGATTTTAATACTATTGTAAATAAAAAGGTAATATTTGATTTTAATTATTTATTAAGCAAAGGTGGGACTAAACAAGATGTTAGGTTCCTTATGAACCTTGTTTTAAAATATGTTATCGATAAAGCATTACAAAGAGGAATTTCAAATGAATTAAATCATATAGTGATAATTGAAGACGCCCAATTATTAGTCCCCGCAGTCTTACGGGAGGTGCCTGAAACTAGCATGGGTGAAGATATTCCTTTATTGTTAAGAGGTGTAGGAGAAAGTATGATTACTATTGCAACAAGACCTGAAATTAGCCCGGATATTATCAGTAATTCTGGAATAAAAGTTAGTTTTAAAAGTCCTTATGATTCAAAAAAAATTGCTAATTATCAAAACTTGAACCAAGAACAAGAAGAATATCTAAAAATAATGCCTAAACAAGAAGCCATTATTACAATTCCTGGGTTTCAGTACCCGTTTAGAATAAAATCTGAAAATGTTTATTTTCAAAAATGCAGTGATCAAGAAATAATCATGAATAATAAAAAAGTATTTCCAGATCTTTATAAAAACTCTAGTAATAAACTACATAATAATTTTGAGCAAAATATTGAATTGGAGATCGAAAATTATATCGAAAAAATCAGTGAAATATTGAAAAATGGGCCTAGAAATAAATTTGAAATCGCAAAATCTTTAAATATAGGATTAGAACAGGTTGAACCACTTTTAACTCAGCCGATCTCTAATGGCACTTTTAAAAGTTCCATCTTTCCAGTTTTTTCTAATGGAAAATTACAGAAGATATATTCACTAAATGATCCAATTTCTGAATTAATAAATATAATAAAAGCAAAAATAGAAATTGACTTCGTCCGACCTGGAACTTTTGGCTATACTGATAATAAACTATTTGATTATATAATGTTTTCTCAAAATATCTATATTAAGATCTATGTCAAAAATTATAAAAGTTTGGACGAAAAAGAATTTTCAAAAATAATTTCCGATTTAATTATTGAAGCTTATACGAATAATATGTTAGATATTATTTTAATTATCCCTTATTCTCAATGGAAAAATAAAATTCTTAAATGGTTTAATGAATGGAACATTGATACAGTCCATGTATTTGCTTTTAATAAATTTGACTGGAATAAATTTAGACAATTTATACAATTTGGTGAAATTAACGAAATAAAAGATGACCATAATTCAAATAATTTTCCAAATAAAAAAATTACTACACCATCAATAAAAAATATGGAAAATCATAAAAATAATTCATTTAAGTCCAATATTAAGCAAGATTATAATAAATTTCTTAGTGATATACTATCTAAATTTAATAATTTGTTTCCTACTGAATTATTAATTAGATTCGGATCTGATTTTCCTACAGAAATTGAAGTTTCAGAATATTTAGGTTGTGATATTAACGATATTATGAATAATTTAAATCCAATAAGGAGATATGTTAAAGAAATTAGAGTTCATGATTTCGATGAACCAACAAATGTTACTCATATTTATTATGGGTGGCGGGATATTATTAATGGAAAAGCCATAATAAAAAATAATTTAATAAAAATTTTTAATGACAATGATATTCCCAATAAAATTTTAGAATCAAAAGGTCAATTTAGTAATAATATATCATTTTTTGATATTTCTTTACCTAAACATTCAATTTATATTAATATTATCTATGATACCAGCGATTTAGCAAACTTAAAAGAACGACTAATAACAGGTCTGACAAAAAATCCCAATTTCACTCAAATTATTATTATATATTCGATAGAATTAAAAAATAATATTGAAAAAAAGTTAAATAATTGGGGAATAACCGATAAGGTTGAAGTTTTAAGATTTGATTGGAGCGATATCGACCCTTGGATTAGGAATCTTAGAAGACAAATGTAAATAAAAAATTGTTATGCTAGTGCTACAAATGCATCAAGATCTCTATAATAATTTAGATCTGCATCTTTTCCCGGACTAAATCGAGTATAATAGTAATCATTATTGACAATTTTTAGAAATTCAGATAATGGTACTTGTTTTTTCCTGCTTTTCAGTTTAAAATTCTGGCTGTTTTTATTACATAATGAAATTACATTTAGATAATAAGACCAAATTTGTAAATTACTTAGTGCAATCCTTTTAGGGTTCTCCTTTTCTAACAAATGATATGGCGGTAAAAAAATTGCTCTGTCATATCTGTCCCAATCATAAGTTATAATTTTCACAAAATATTTTTCAGGTTCATCAAAAGGAGGAGTTCCAGGTAATGGGATCCATATAAACGGAATTAATGTATCAATTAATTTTTTATTAAATAAATATTCTATTTTTTCTAAATTTTCATTCATTGTTTTTAATGATTCCCCTGGATGACCTACAAGCCAAGACGGAGTTGCTTTTAGGTTATGAGACCTAATATTGATAAGTGCTTTAACGGACGTTTCAAAAGTTGGTTTATGCATAAGTTTTAAGACTTCTGCATTACCATTTTCGATCCCTATTGAAAGGACGCCAATTCCTTGTAATAATTTCGATAGAAGTTCTAATCTGGTATCATCAGTTAAATTTGCTCTTGTTAATGCAAACAATACTGGAAAATTTATTTCAGTTGTATATTTATCGACTAAATCTTTGAATTTTTTTATATTTATTGGTAATATCGAATCGCAGAATTCTAACATAATTTTTCGGGTTCCAAAAATTTCAATAAAATATTTTAATATATTAATTGCCGGTGTAGAGTCCATTATTCGGACGCATTTTCTCCAGAATTGGTGATTAACGCAAAATAGACACTTATATACACACCCTCTTGAAACACTAATGGGAAAATAAATATATTGGCCATTTTTTTCGGAGGTTGGAATAAGTTCAAATGCAGGAAGTGGCAATTTGTTTAATTCTTCTTCTGACATTAAAGGTGCATCTGGATTCCTAAATTTATCTGTAGTTATTCCTTTAACATCTTTTATTGGTCTGTTTTTAATTAATTTTTGTAATAATTCTGTAATGATTTTTTCACCCTCGCCCCGAACTACTATGTCCAAATTTCCATTACATTCTTTAATAGATTGCGTGTCAAGAAATGATACATGTTGTCCTCCTGCAACAGTAATAATGTCTTTATTAAATTCTTTAATATATTTTACTGTTTCTTTTAGTCCATTAAAGTTAAATGTATATGATTGAAGTCCTACCACTCTTGGATTATATTTTTTTAGTAATGTATCCACTGTTTCTTTTAATGAACTCTTGGTCATGCTTTTAAAATGTGCTAAATCATAATATCCAATTTCAAATTCATCCTTTAAGGAACCTAATAACGACATTACACCATATTGAAGTGGTAGAATTGTTTTTTTCGTTTCAATTTGATATGAAAATGGGTAAAATACATCAAAAGGTCTTATTTGCGGTTTTTGAGGAGAAATTAAAAACAGAAAATCATAACTTTTCATTATTTCACCTATTAAATTCTTTTTTTAGTGTTCAAATCTAATTTTATTTTTAATTTTAAAAAAGAGTATAAAAAGTCATATTTTTTCAATTTATGACCAATTTCCCTTATTACAATTATATTATTTCCCCTTTATTTCTAAATTCTAATAGTTGAGCTTATAAATAATTTTTTTGAAAAAATTGTGAATTTATACTAATATTGGCAATCGAGTGAAAATAATGAGAATTGTTAATTTTAATGTTAATCAGGTGCAATATACTTTACAATCTATAGTTGACGAATCTGAAGTCATTGGCTGTATTTTATGTTCAGAAGAAGGATTATTAATCATCGATACATTTGGATATGAAACGATTTATAATTGTGAAACAATTGCAGCTATGGCAGCATCTATGATAAATGACCATAACTATGGTTACCTTCCACCTGATGAAATAATCTTAAATTATATACAACAAAATGAAAAAATCATTATCAGAAAAATTAGTTGTGATAAAAAAAACCAGCAATTTTTATTAATTTCAATAGTCCCAATTAAAATGCGTTATTTCAGAAGACAAGTAAATAAATTAGAGAAAATAATAATAAAAAATCTATAACACACCTAAAAAATTAATAAAATTTAACTTTTTTATGAAAAAACTTAATTTTTTTATGAAAAATATATTAAATTCTTTGTTTTCTATTCTCAATTTCCTGTCTTTAATGTTTTTTAATGAGTTATTGTGATTAGACCAACGAAAGACTAAAATTATTAAACAATGATGTAAGAGCATCATTGATCCAATCAAAAAGTCCAAATATCACACCAAGAAATATTAAAATTCCAACTATCGCAATTCCGATCAAAAGTGCCTCCTCAACAACTGGTGATCCTTTCCTATCTTTAATGATCAATTTAAAAATCGTATTTTTCTTTATACTTGTCATTTTGATCAATTTAATTATAATTAAAACTATTTAAACTCAACTAATTTTATTAGATAAAAGACCACAGAATTTATATGAAATTGAATAAAATAATATTCTGCAATAGAATATAATTATTATAATTTATGGTTAACAACTAATTATATTGCATATCTCTTAGGTTTGATTATAAATAATATTTACAAATATTTTTATCGGTTAAAAAAAGTTATCTCATAAATTTAAAAAAGAAATCATTTTGAAAAAATAATTTTTTTAAGGTAAAATAATGTTTTTTAAAAATTTTCAAATTTGAGAAGGTCTCTCTTTTAGTATTTAAATTCTTTTTGATAGATAAATAATACGATTAAATAAAAGATGATGAAAATGATGTCATTAGAAAGAAAAATAAATTTTCAATATAAAATTGAAGATGTTTTTGCATCTAAAGGGAGGGTAAAGATAATAAAAATTCTAGTAAAAGAAGAAGAGCTCAATATTAGTGAAATAGTAGAGAGATGTAAATTAAATCATAAATCTACATTAAAGCATTTACAATTCTTGGTAGAAGCAGGGATTTTACAAGAAAAAATTTATGGACGAATAAGAATTTACAGAATTAGAATTGAAGATTATAGAGTTAAAGCAATAAAAAAAATGATTGAAGTCTGGGAAAATATTTAGTTTTAAAAAAATGATTTTAAATTATTTATTTATTTTGTTTTTAAATTTTTACGAATAAATGACTTTTATTATAATAATTTTGTTTCATTAAATTTCTGTCAGTTAATTTGCGCATTGAGAATAATTTTTTGCTATTTTTCACATAAAGGTGCAGTTTATATATCCTTTTCAAAAAAAAACAATACCCGATCTAAAATTTAATTAAACAATGATTTTTGAGAATTTCGAGGTTAAAATGATGGAAGAAACACTCAGGCAAATTAAGTTTAATTTAAGACAGATTAAATCTATTACCGGTGTAGAAAATGTTGTCCTTACGCAGAGAGACGGTCAGCCTATAGAATCTGCTGGTGTTTGGCTTTCAAAAAATGAAATATTTGGTGTCTGTTCTATTGTTAGTGCAATTTTCAACGTTGCAGAGCAATTACACCCTGAAACATTAAAATATTTGTTAATTGACGGTGAGAGAGCAAAAATATTAATTGCACCTATTCACACTAAATTAGATAAAATATATAATTCGGTAAATAAAGCCGAATATTTTTTAACAATCACTGCACGGTTAAAGGTTAATTTAGGGGCTATAATGTTATCAATGAAGGATACTTTGAATGCACTTACAATGGCAATTGAAAATTCTGGAGCTAATTTTAAACCACCGCTAAGATCTTATGATAAGGACGAGTTAAAAAAGATTCTTGAAAGTTTTAATGTTAAAGAAGATAATAGCTGTTCCGACTCTTATTCAAGTGTTAATATTAATTTAAGTGAGGAAATATCCAATAAAATTCGAGACTGTATCTTTGAATTTTCAAAAACTGTTCCAGGAGTAAAAATGGCAAGTATATCATTAAATGGTGGATATCCTTTATTAAATATTAATTTAGATTCTACAAATACTCAAAGCGAAGGTGCTTTAAGTTATACTCTCTATGATACTAGTAAAAGAATTATTACTACTTTAAAGCAAACTCCTATCAATAATGTCCTAATAGATTGCGAAGGATATTCTCATTTTATATATGGATGTGAAATGGGGATTTTTAGTACATATATTTCCAGAGGTCAAAAACGATTGGGATTATTACGGCTTTTAATTCCCCAATATGTCAAAATTCTATCGGAATTACTTGTACAATCACAAAAGCTTGAGCCGCCGATATTAAATTTAAATAATATTTTTGATGGGCTTAAAATTGGTGATTCATAAATGGAATCAAGTTATTCAATGAAAAATTTAATTGAAATGATAGGAAAAGAAAATTTTTCAAAAGTTTTGCGGGCATTATTTAACAGAATACCGCTTGTAATTATCGGAGATGAATCAATACAAGTTGATAAAATTGTTAATAGTTTAATACAGCTTATGCCTCATAGAAATGAATTAATATATTGGAATGATTTTATTGAAGAAAATGAAATTGTTCAATTATATCAGACAGAAGAATCTGACTTCAATGTTCCTAGGCTTATTGTTAGATCTCCAACTAATGCTACACCTCATGCATTACGAAAAATAAGTTCTAAACATTTCAATGGTTGGGTTTTAGGTTTTTCATTAAAAAACAAAATTATTTTACGAGAGGCAATAAACCAAATCAATCAAGTTATAGAAACACCTGTTATTTTATATTTAAATAATGATAAAATCGAAATTTTAGAGTCAAATTATAAATGGAATGGTAAAAATTATGATTTTGAAAAAAATCTGATCCAAAAGGCTATAGTTGAAACAGAAATTGCTCTTGAAAAAATGAAACGCGTCCTACAGAAAAAAATTAAGGCTCATAAGTCTTCCGGAATTATTGAAGCGGTAATGACTTTCGATACAGAAGAGGAGAAAATCCGACAAAATATATATAAGCAAAAAATCGACGAATTCGTTCAAGCTGCAAATAGGGCTTTAGCAATTTTATCTCGTATAGAACTATTACAGGAATTAGGCTTTAATATTCAAATTTCCGATAAAACATTATTTAAGACTATTGATTATCAAGAAGTTGGACACAAACGGTTATTAGAATTTCTTTTATATGAATATGGAATAGATTTTTCCAAATGTATCGGTACTGGACTAAAAATCGATATTGGAGATAGGATTGAATCAAAATGGGGTTAAAAATGAAATTCTTGAAATATAAATTAAATAAAGGATTAATAATTCCCTTTTTATTAGAATATGGTGAGTAATAAATGATTATAGATTATGGAAAACATTTAATAATGTTTAAATTAGTTTGGTGGGGCCCTGCTATGTCAGGAAAATCTACATCAGTTCGATATCTTTTCAAACATTACAATCGGTTAGATTATCTGAAATCAATCGAAACTGGAGCTGGTCGGACATTATTTTTCGACTTTGGAGAACTTACTTTTAATAAAGGAAATTGGAAAATACAAATTAATATATGGAGCTCTACAGGGCAGAACTTTTATGCAGAAACTCGCCCAACGGTATTAAATGGAACTGATGGAATTATTTTTGTTGTCGATTCTCAAAAAAATTTAATTCAAGAAAATATTGAGAGCTGGAATGAATTACAACAGCTATTAGGAAATAAAATCAGTAAAATTCCAATAATCTTTTGTCTAAATAAATGGGATTTACAAGACCAATCTAATCTGATAACTGAAAACGAATTAAAAAAATATTTCCGCATAGGAAATAAAGTACATATATTTAAAACTATTGCTACTGAAGGGTATAATATACATGAATCTTTTTTACAACTTTTAGATAATATTAAAATGCAATAGTCAATCTAAATTTTTTTTTATATTTACATATTATTGTAAGGGAATATTTATGAAAAAATTAAAAGTTTTCTTATTGTTTATTTTGTTATTTTTTATAGGTTATATCATTTTTCCAACAATATCATTATATTCTCCTTTCAAATCATCCAACTCGCGCGTTATAACTAAAACAGACCTTCCATTTGGTGATGTGAAAATTTTTAATGTTACTCTTGAAAAAACTGAGGTAGAAGTTGGAAAAAGTATCATTATAAATGCAAGCTATAAATTACTCCTTAATGAAGGATGGACTGTAGATTCAATTTATCTTGGGATAATTAACGCTGATAAACGTCTTTGTAAAAATGAGCCAAAAATTCAAGGTGCAAATGTAAAAATCTCTGATAAATTTTATTTCAATCCAAATGATATTAATACTTCCTTAGACTATTATGGGTTTTTGGAGATTAGAATTTCAGAAATTCAAAATCCATGGAATTATGCGGATATTATTAAAAAATCTGATGAAATACTCATTTTTACTAAAGCTTTTGTTGATTGTATATTTATTTCACAATATCCTGAAACTATTTTTTCGTCTGATAATACTCGAGTAGTTTTCGAATTTTTCAATCATAATAATTATACTTTCAAATATAACAATAAATTAATCTTTTTCAAATTAGAAAATCTTCGGACCACTGCTCAGATTAATTCAAACGCCACGACTGATAATAATGGAATTGTTAATACATCATTAGACACAAGTAATATTGGGTGTGGCGATATTAAATTAACTATATACGTTCATGAAACGTTCAACTATTTTGACAATTTATTTTATTTCCAATTATATATATACAATGACACAACAGCTTTTAATTTTACTATTCTAAATAAAAATAATATCTATACTAATTATAACTTAAATGATACTTTTTCTAATGTAGAATTAACTGCCACTAGCGCATTTAATGCTAGTATAACATGTGTTTCTACATTTGGAATTGCTAATTTTACAAAAAATAAGCAAAATAAATACAATTTAACATTAAAAGCCCCAAAAAAATCTGGAACTTATCTACTTAATGTATCTGCAACACCTATAAAACCTGGAAAAAGATTGATAATATCACGAGAAATTAAAATTAAAAAAAGGCCATTACAGATAATATTTAAACATAATCGGAGTAAAAATTCATTAATTCAATTTAATTTTTATTTTAATTTAATTGATAAATTAACAAATAAAACTATCGTTAACCAATCAGTATTTTTATTTCAATATAATCCTGATTTTGACAATTGGTCTAAAATTGATATCATTAAAATATCAAAAATTAATTTTAGATATAACTGGAAATTACCACTTGGCTTTAATGATTCTCAAATTAGATTTAGAGTCCAATTGGTAAATAATTCAATTTTTAACTCAAGTAATATCGACAGAACAATTATAATAACAAAAATAATTCCATATATAAAATTTTATTATCCACTTTCGGTGCGAATTAACTTGGTCTTTCAATTCCAGTTATCAAATAACAGTAATCTTGTAAATAAATTAATTTTCATAAAAATAGGTAATCAATCTTGGTGGTTAAATACAAATAAACAGGGAATTATAAATATAAGTTATATAACTCCTGAAAAACAAGGTATTCTTAAAATCGAAATATTATACAATAATTGTTATCCTTATTCACCAATATATTTCGAATTTAATATTAATATTCAAAGAAATTTAGACCAATTTTTAACTTATTATTCTGGATATATCATTGCATTCATCATTTTGGCATGTTTCATGATGGTAACTTTAAAAACATTCAAGAGACCTAAATCATTACGTTTTTTAAAGATAAGGTGAAATATTCAAATGTTTTATATAATTGTATTATTGATCTGGATTGCAGAAATTATAATTCTACCTTTTTGTGAAGATGTTTCATCGACATTAATTGTATCCGCTCCTTTTTTTCTAACATTACCATTTGTAATATCTATTTCATCTAATATTCCAAATATTTTTTTAAATTTTCTAATATTTGCTGGTCTCATTTTATCTGTTCTAATTATTTATCAAATTATGACTGAGATTATATATTCATAATTATTTATTTCATTATTATCGAAATTGATAAAATATTAAAATATCTTTAAAACAGGTAAATTATACATTTATTATTTTTAATTTAATGAGTAAAAATCGTCTTTGAATTTTAAAAAGACCTCGAGAAATATTTGATGGGGTTTTTATATTTTATTTTTTAAAAGAGAACAATGGAATTAGATGCACATTTTATATTAGAAACGAAAGTCCGCGAGTCTGGCAAAGAAGACGTTTTTCAAAAGGTACTAACTTGTGATTGTATTAATTGTAATTATTTAATTCCATCAATTCCACTTTTTTCAAATCCTAATTGTTTATGTCATTGTTTAACTATATTAAATGACATAAAAGAAGAAGTCCTGGAGATTAAAATAGATAGAAGGACTAATTATTATATTTTGGATAGAAATAATATTTACATTTTAAAGAATTTGACCGAAAAAATAAAAATTATAAAAAACGAACTGAATAAACATAATATATCTGATTTTCTATCAAATAATTCATGTGAAAATTATGAAAATTGTTTAAAAAGGATAAATAATTTTGTAAAAAATACAATTGGGAAGAATTTAATCAATATACCCATATTTAAAAATCCAATTAAAATTTATAAGGAATTTAAATTAGAAATTACAATAATTGAAAACTTAAATGTCCTTGAAAAATGTAAAAAATGTAATAAAAACTATTTAAATTTTTTAAAAAATGCTATAATTAATTTAAATGATTCAATATTCATTAAAAAATATTTGAAATTTGAACATCTTATTAAAAATAAAATAGACCATAATTCATTGAAATTGATTTTGGGCGATATTTTCGTATCCAAAAAAATTGAAAATAAAGAAAATATAACAGAAAAGCATTTAAGACAAATAAATGAATACAATTTATTCCCGTTTCATATAATTATCTATGAAAATGCGAATTCAATTGAAAATTTTTATAAAGTGGAATCTCTCTATAAAAATGACGAAACTAGAAAAGTATTGAATTGGATTGAAAATAAATTAAAATCTATCGATTATGGGTTCTCTGGTGATGAGTTTCTAAACTTAAATGATTCATTAAATCAGAGAAAAAATTTAATTAAATCATTTCTGGACGAAAATTTTGACCATTTAAATCCACAATGGAAACAATTCCTTATTTATTATGCAACATTCAAAACTACTGGATTTTTATTTTTATTTCCATTTTTAATAGATGATTCGATTGAAGAAATTTTTATAGACCGACCGAACACTGAAATCTATATTGACCATAGGGAATTTGGAAGGTGTAAAACAAATATTATATTATCTGAAAACGAACTTAAAAGATTTATAACTATTATACGAATTGAGAGCAATATGCCACTTGACGAAATGCACCCTTCACTCAAGGCAGAAATTATTACTGAATTCTTCCAAGTAAGAGCAACAATTATAATAAATCCATTGTCTACTGATGGTTATATCCTAATTATAAGAAAAATGCGCAAAAAAGATTTCTCATTGACAGAATTAATAAAAAATGGAACAATTTCAGTTGAAGCAGCTGGATACTTGTTATTTAACCTGTACCATAAAAGAAATATTGTTGTAATCGGACCTCCGGGATCTGGTAAAACAACTCTTATTAATTCATTGGATATTTTAACTCCAAATCATTGGAGAAAAATGTATATAGAAGATGTCATTGAAAGTATTGATCAATCTGAAATCTCTCAACATCAAATAAGAATTTCAGTTAAATTACAAAACAATTTTGAGAATTTAAATTTTTCAAAAGAATTTCAGGTGAGAGAAGCATTACATAGAACTCCCGATATGATTTATCTCGGTGAAATAATTAATTCATCGTCAGTCAATGCATTTTTCTTTCTATTAAAAGTTGGACTTAGGTCTGGCCTAAGTACAAGTCATGGAGAAACGCCTGAATTAATTGTGAAACGATGGATGATTGAAGACCAAATATCAATAAATTCTATAAAAGATCTTGATATAATTGTCCAACTTGCTCGCGTTAATGATGTAAATAAAATTAAAAGAAGGGTAATCAAAATATCTGAATTAGAATTTGACGACAATAATAATTATAACTTTATATCTTTTTTTAAAAGAAATGCATTAGCAGATAAATTAGAAAACCTGTATAATAAACTCGAAAATATTTACAATAAATCACCTGTAATCAATAAAATAAAAAACTCTAACATAGAACCTCTTGATTTCGATTCATTCTACAATGAAATATCCTTTTACATCTTTATTTTAACTAAAATGCTTGAAAATGAAATCCTTGATAATTCAAGACTTAACAAAATACTTAACAAATATTGGATATTAAATAAGAAAAAAAAGATCAAAGATTGGGGTCTATTGAAAAAATTAATGAATGATTATATGAATCAAACAAGTAATGAGGATAATAAATGGATTGGATCTTAAATTTTTATAAAATTTCGGCAAAACTCACTCTCTTAAATAGATTCTGTAAAAAATTCTATAGTGAAGAATTGAATAAAGCAGTAAACTATTATAATTATGATAAAAGAGCAGTGATAGACCTACATTCTGATGATATTATAAAATCCGCCATATTATCTTTTATTATTAGTTTTTTTTCTTTTTTCTTTATACTAAGCCTTATAAACTTTTATTTTTCAATTTTAATAAGCCTAATATTCAGTTTAATTATTTCAAAAAAAATTTATGGTTATTTAATTATTCAATTTCATATTCAGCAAGATAATTTTCTACAATATTTGGACCTGATTTATCAAGATTTTATACTTATCTTAAAATCATCTGGTACTCTTCTTGACTGCATTAAATATGTTTCAAAATCTGATTATCCGATCATTTCCGGTTATTTTAAGGAAATAGTAAAAAAAATAAATATGGGCCAAACGCCTGAACATTTACTCATTGAGTTCGCTGGAATAATAGCAAATCCCACTTTTAAGGAAAATTTTTTGTCTTTATTAAGTTCTGATATACACAATAATGATCTAATTAATAAAAATCCTAAATTTTCGGTTGAGTTATTAAGCAAATACCAAAAAACTACTGAACAATTACAGGTAAGATTCACCATTTTAATTACGATTAATATTTTTTTGCCAATAATTACAATCGTCCTTTTTTCTATTTATCTGGCATCTAATCCATGGTTTATACTTATTCTCATTCCATTTCATTTATTTATTCTCATTATTCTAAAAAAGTCGCTTATAAAAAGAAGTTTCGTCTTTTTTGGAGAATCTGTTAATCAAGAAAAAGAATTAATTCTATTATTAAATTTCTTAGACGTATTCTCAAATTATTTATGCCTAAATAATTCTCCTGAGATCGCACTTTTTAAATCTATTAAGTTATTAAAACTAAATTCTTCTTTTTTTAAAAATCCTGAAATGTTTATTCAAATCAATAATTTTGAATTTAATGAATACTGGAATAATTTAATTAATAATTTTAAAGAACAAAAAAATAAGATATTACTGAAATTAATACTCAAAATGTTATCTAAAAATTCGCTAGAAACTGGAAAACGAATAAAAAATATATTGGATAATATCGAATTTAATAGGAAATTAATTGCAAAGAGAAAAACAATAATAAAATCTATTCAATTTAAAGTCCTAATATTGATGAGCATATTCAGTATATTAATGGGCTTATTTACTAATATATTACCTATCTTTAGTTTATTTTTTCAGCAAGTAACTAATGGATTATTTATCCAAAATAATTTCATTTTGTTTGACAACAAAATCATAATTCCGATCATAATAACTAATACAATATTGGTTTTTTTTACATCTAAAATTATATTTAAAACAATTAATTTTCAAAAAAGTTTACCAATTTCATTGCTTTTTATATTAATTTACTTTATTTCATTTTATTTTACGTCATTCTTTTTAATAAATGGTCTGAATTTTTAGGGGGTTTTAAATATTTTTTTTCAATAAATTCATTGAAATTTAAAAAATTATGAATTTCCAAAAAAAAGGAACTGTATCGGTTATTATTAAATTCTAAAAAATTAATCCGAGGTATTAAAAATGGACATTTTTTATATGACAACATCTGTATTTAAAACAATTGGATATGCAATATTAGGAGTATATTTATTAAAAGAATGGATTAAATTAGAAAAAAAATATACAAGTGATTTACCATTTTTAATTGGTATCGGGATTTTATTCTTAATTCCTGGCACAATAATCGATCAATTGGTTATGGTAAATTTAATTGGCCCAAGTATAATATATAACATTCGATATGCTTTAGATTTAATTTGTACGCAGTTAATTTTTGGTGCTATGCTTTCTGTCTGGATGGCTTCTAAAGTTAAATTAAGATATATAATTATAATATTGGCATCAATAATTTCGATTATTGTACTCTTACTAATTCCTACAAATGTGATATTATTGGACATTGCTTCTGCAATCATTACATTGCCGGCTATTATAAGTTTGATAATAACATTCTTGTTTACTTATTATACGAAAAGATTAACAAATGTCAATGGGCTACTTATAGCCTTAGCAGCGATAACTATTTTTATTGGAAATATAATAAGGCCAATACTAAAAATAACTGCTGTATCTCCTATAATGCCATATGGTCTTTCATGGATAACCAATTTAACAATAATTTTTGGGTGGGTACTTATGTTTTTTGGTGTAAAACACAAACCTACTCATTTAAGCATTTAATTTTTTCATTCTTGGTTTACCTTTTTACGACATATTAACTCTTAAAATTTTTTAAGAAAATTGGAAATTTAACCATTTTAAAATCTATTTTTTAAGTTTTAAATTCATGTATTTAAAGATTTTTAATAAATTGATATAAAAATAAATAAATAAATGATTTTCTTGATTGATTGACAATTTAATTTTAATAAAAGTATCAAAATCTTAGATTTATTTACAAAATTGAAATTAATATTTAATATCTATAAGATTTTCTTAAATTTTTAAATATTATTAATATAATTCTGTGCTATAATAAAAAATTATTAATTGTTAATATGAAATTTCTAATTATATTCAAAAAGATAAAGGCGGTTGTTTAATATGGAAGAATATATAGAAGAAATAGATAAATGCATTGGCTGTAAAACATGTAATTCAAAATGTCCTACATTTAATATATCTAATAACGAGCTCGAAGCTCCTGATGTCCGAATACAGATTGCTAGAAAAGTTTTTAGCGGGGAGGAAATCTCTGAAAATGAATATAACGCGTTATTTAGCTGCACAAAATGTGAAAAATGTGATCTATATTGTGAAGCCGAAATTCAAATTTCAAAAATCATTGGTCAAGCAAGAAATCAATTGTTCAAATCAGGTCATGAGATGCTTTCAGGTCATTCAAACCTGCGAGATGGTATTTTAAAACTTAAAAATTCCACAAAAGGAGACCATGAGCATTTACTGGACTATCTACCCGAGAATTTTGAAAATGATGAAGATGCGACCACTTTATATTATGCTGGATGTCTTCCAGGTTATTTTTTAAAGAATATTTCGACTACGGCAGTCCAAATATTAAAAAAAATAGGGATCAAGTTCAAAGTAATTAAAGACGAAATTTGTTGCGGCAGTCCTTTGCTTGATGTCGGTGATATTGAAAATGCTAAAAAATTTTTCAATGAAAATCTAAAAATATTTGAAGAAAATAATGTAAAAAATTTAATTGTTTCTTGTACTGGATGTTATAGGGCATTTAAAGAGATGTATCCTGAATTAATTGGAAAGACTATTCCAGTTAAACATATTATTGAAGTAATTGCTGAAGCAGTAAAAGATAAAAAAATCAAATTCAAAAAAAGTGATAAAAAGGTCATATATCATGATCCATGCCATTACGGGAGAGAATTCAAAAAATATGAAGAGCCTAGAATTGTATTACAAGAAGCATTTAAAACTTTAGTAGAATTCGACAATAACAGAGATGATTCAGATTGTTGTGGTGCTGATTCAGCAGCTCGGGCGGGTTTTAAGAATTTAGCCACAAAAGTAGCTTTAAAAAGAATCGATGATGCAGTAAATAAAGCAGATATCTTGACGACTACTTGTCCATTTTGTACCTTTAATTTAAGTTATGCTAGAAGAAAAAATGAAAGACCAATCGATGTCCAATATATTACAGAAATAATTCTAAATTTAATTGAATAAATAAAATTTACACACTTTTTAAATTAATTTTCTATTAAACCTATTATTTTATCTATTATTTTATCTATTATTTTTATCTATCATCATTACAATCTGCTAAAAACCAATCATACATAAAGCTCTTTCGATATCGTAAAAATTTAAAATTTTTAAAAAATAATGATCTATCATAATTATAATTATAACCCCAAATTAATTTTTGAAGTTCATCAGCAATTGTCGTAAAAATAAGTGGGAATCCTTTTAATTTCATTTCTAAGGGCAAATAATATTTTTTAATAACTCGTTTACATTCTTTAAAAAATCGCTCTTGGATTTGTAAAGGAATATGATGAATGACATCACAACTATATGCCACGTCAATTATTTTATCTTTAAAAGGCATATAATCCGCAGAAGCACAAATTAAATGGTCGCAATAGTTATGCGTCATTCTATTTTTTTTATTTTTATGCTGTAAAACTAAAAAATGTTTTGAAATTTCCAGTCCAATTACTATATTGTGCTTCTCTTTTGGTATCATTGACCAATCACCAATCCCGCATCCTATTTCTAATGCTATATCATCCCAATTGAATATGTCCGACCATTGTTTTGGAAATAGTCTAAATTTTCTTAAAAATGATAACCTCATTCCAAGTTCGTAAAGATCTATATTTATCACCAAATTTAGTTTTTTTTTCCAAGTATTATTAGTATTTCAGTGATACTTAAGTTCAAATTTGAGAATAAACATTAATCATAAATGAATGTTTTTGAATACTAAAAATTTATTACCAGATCTTTTCCAAAATTATTTATTATTAAATTTTTTATTTGATTGAATATCTTTAATTTAAATATAATTCATATTATTTTCATTGGATTTTTAAAAATTTAGATTAATTAATAAAACATAATTTATAGTTATATAATACTTTCAAATTTTGAAAATTCCATTTTAAATAATGATTAAAATGAGTAAAGATAATGGTATTATTCCTAAAAGCGAAATTGAAAAGGTTAAAAAAGTCCGAAAAACTATGAAAAAAGGAATTGAACGCAGAATAGGCAAAACTTTCTCTATTCCTGCAATATTCACACTTAGTTCTCTAACTATTTTAGCTATAGTAATTGTACATCTTATAACATCTGATATCCTAGCTATTATTTCTGTTTATATTTTTTTCATTCTGAATATTTTTCTTTCAGTTAACCATATCATAATTAGAGTATATAAAGAGAGAAACAAAACACCGCCAAAATTTTTTAAAGCTATTAAATGGGTGCTTAATAAAATTTTTCCCATAGATTATGAACGAATATCTCCTGGCTCTGCAATGCTGTTAACATATTTCTATTTATGTACATTAGGGGGCGTTATAGCAATTTTTACCTATGGCTTTAGAGATGCAGCAAGTTTAATTTATTTAATTCCGCAAGGATATACCGATTATGGCTTTTTTACATTCATTTATGTATCAATGAGCAATTCTATGATGCCGTTAATATTATTTATAATTTTTATTTTAGCTCCGTTGTTTTTCTGTTTTTTCATTATTTTTTCAGCCTTAATTTATAAAAACAATGATAAATCTATTGCTTCAGTTATTATTTGGTTTCTTCCAATTTTAACTTTTATCCCGATATTTTTTAATCTTCGTTTTGATACGATTTTATTATTAACCCCTGTATTGATATTTTTTAGTGGCTGGATATTAACATTAATTTTATTTTTTAGATTTACTAAGAGATCGGCTTATATTTGCCTTGGTATTATGTTTCTACAATTATTTGCTTCATTTTATATTTATTATGGTGTTCTTTTATCAATTATTGGTTATCCATTACGAGTAAATTTATTTTTTGAATTTCCATTTATATTGTATTACATCGGAGTATTATTTGGAATACCTCTGATAATTCGATTGTTTGATTACGGTAAAACTGGGAAAGTAAAGGTTATTGGTGTTATCATCAGCGTATTTTTAGCATTTTTATTACAATTATTATCTGGCACCACTATTGCGGAATTATTTCTGCTTTATTCTCCAGGATTTGACCCGAATTTAATTCAAATGTTTGGTGGGTTTGGCTTTTTTTATTTCTATTTGTATTTAATCTTAATCCCTCTATTTTTCATATTTGGCTATTTTCAAATCGGGCTTGCTAGATTAATTTACAGATACATTGTTAAAATCGGCAAAAAAATAAACCACAGTAAATTATTTGGTATTATCGCGGCAATAATTTCTATTTGTTTTCTGGGAATATTAATATGGTTTAATTATTTCTTTACTAATACACCTGATGATTACGTAAATGCTGTATATTTTTTAAGCCAACTTTACGATGGGTCCATAATAATTCAACTTATTTCCGGTAACCTAATTGGCTCTATAGGTAATGACTACATTCTCATTTCTACATTAATCATTACTGAAGGAATTCTAGCATACTCATCTTATCGTTCTGCATATAATTTAGCAAGATTTGGTGATAGACTGAAAGAAAACACAAAAGAATTAAAAATAATCAGGTTATTTAGAGAGCCCGCTGCTTATAAAAGTCGTATATTGCTGGGCATTGCATTAATTTCCATATTTTTAGGTACAATATCTATGTATGGATTTTTAAGGATACACACTGTCCTCTTTTATGAATCAGTTAGCACTTTTTCAGCAATTATTTTTAAATTAATTGATAGCTTAAAATTAATTGTACAAATCTTTGGACTTGGCTTCGGAATTATTCTATTCTTTTATTATCTCTTTAAAAAATAGTTTTACCCTTTTATTTAGAATCTTAAGGTAAAATCACACTAATATCATAAAATGAGTCTGGCTCATTGACAATATCGCTTAAAAAATTTATTAATAATTTATTATCATCACTAAATTGTAAAATGAATTCTTTCGGCCATAATGCTACCAATTTAAATGATTTATCCAGGATTTTTAAATATAACATTCCAAACTTTTGTTCTAAAATTGTTGTTCCCAAAATTACTATCACATTTTTATTAGTATAATCCTTACCATTAAAATTTCTAAGAAATCTTATATTGTGCAATAAATTGTAATTTTCTTTTTGTTGCGCTAAAATTAGAATTTCTTCAATTATTTCATCGGATATTTCAAATTCTTGAGTTGTAAATTCCGAAACATCGTAAAATTCAATATTAAATGAATTTGAATTACCTTCCTTTGACTCACTAAATTCAATATTCCATTTTTTCATCATAAATCATGAATAATACGCTGAATTCTTTTCAATTAATTAAATAAATTTTATATTAAGTTAAAATTATAT
>SUPR01000054.1 GCA_005191425.1 Candidatus Helarchaeota ASGARD archaeon Hel_GB_B | reverse complement strand
TTTCCAGATTTGGTGAAAGGAATAATAAAAGAAATGGAAATAGGAAAAAAGATGTTAGGAAGGTCGGTGGGACTTGTGTTAAAAGTAATAGAGAACTGCGGCGGAAAAATAGTGGAAAAAAATAAAAATTAAAGATGTTTTATTTTTAAAGCATAGGATTTTGTAAAAAGTCGTATGAATAAAAAATTGGTTTTTGAAGTTATAATGTAATTGTAATATAAAGAATGCAAATAAAAAAAGAAGGTATAAGAATTAAAATTTAAGGAAATGGAATAAATTAACATGAATAATTATTAATTATGAATACATGAGATGTGTGGAAAAAGAAGAATAAAGGAGTTAAAAAGTTATAAAAATAAAAAAGAAAAGGAGAAAATAAAAGGAACGGATAAGAGGTTAAGAAAAAGAAGGAGTATATATAAAAAGTTAAAGGTTGGGATGGACTTATTTAAAATATAATCAAGGTAGATAGGGAGAAAATAGATTAAATAAAAAGGGATATAGATCATATAAAGAAAATTTTTATAATATGAGAGAAAATAGAAAGAGAGAAACAGAAAAGTGAAGAGAAAAAATGGAGAACAAAAAATGGTAAAGGTACCAAAATGTATGAGTACACAGCATCCGGATAATGTAGCATCGCCCTTTTTTGCGAGAGATGCGATATTAGAAGGTGAGGATGAAATAAAAGAGGCGTATTATTCATTTTCACATTTAGGCTGCGATGAGCAGATGTGGGATTGTGAAGGTAAAGAAGTAGACAATTATGTAGTAAAGAAATTATTGACGCGATATAGAAATTTTTTTATTGAAAAAAAGTTAGGAGAAGACATTTTTTTAACATTAAGAGTTCCGAACCCATCGATAGAGAAATCGGATGCGAAAATACTATTAGAAACATTAGAAAGTATACCGAGATCTTTTGATATAGCAAAAATATTCTACAAAGAAGAGATAGCGCCGATTTTTGAGGTTATATTGCCAATGACAACAGATTATAAATCATTAAACAGGGTATATTGGTATTATAGAGATTATGTAGTAGGGAAACAGGAGAAAAAGTTTAGGGACGAAGGTGTAAAAATTGCGGAATGGATTGGAAATTTTTTACCAGAGAAAATAAATGTGATACCGTTATATGAGGATATGGAACATATGTTAGAGGCAGATGTAATAACAAGGGAATATATAAAAGGTAAAGAGTTATTTTATCAGAGAGTATTTCTAGCGAGGTCAGATCCAGCGATGAATTATGGGTTAATAAGTGCGGTATTACTAAATAAGATAGCATTAAATAGGTTAGAGCGGATATCAAAAGAGACCGGAGTAAAAATATATCCTATAGTGGGGGTAGGTTCGGCGCCATTTAGAGGAAATCTAAAACCTGAAACAGTAGAACGAATAATAAAAGAATATCCAAGTGTTTATACATTTACAATTCAGTCGTCATTTAAATATGATTATTCGCCAGAGGAAGTGATGTCGGGAATTAAAAAAATAAAAAATAAGAGTGTGAAAAGAGCAAATGAAATTGAAGAGGAGAAATGTTTAGAAATAATAGAGAAATATAGCAAGGAATATCAGAGGCAAGTATTAGGATTAGCTTTAATAATGAATAAAGTTGCTAAATATATCCCAAATAGGAGAAAAAGGAAATTACATATAGGGTTGTTTGGATATTCAAGGGGATTAGAAATAGGTGATAGGAGAATAACATTGCCAAGAGCAATAAAATTTACAACGTCATTATATTCAATAGGAGTTCCACCAGAGATTTTAGGGCTAAATATATTAGGGGTAGAAGACTTTCATTTTTTGAAGAAAGTATATATAAATATAGAAGAGGATTTAAGAGATGCACTAAGATATTATAATTCGGATTCACCATTTCTACCAAAAGAAGTTAAAAAGTTCATAAAAGAATATCCATTAGATTTTGAGATTAATAAAGAACATAAGAGAGTGACAGATCAAATAATAAGTATAATAAAGAGAGATAATATGGAATATTTAGAGGAGTTTATATTACAAGCTGCAAATATCAGGAGATTCTTGGGTTAAAAAAGAGATTACTTAAAAGATAATTAATAAAAATGGATTAAAGTTAAGAAAGACAGAAAGTGGGTAATAAACAAGTCAATTTTAGATAATAGTTTGGACGATAAAGTAAGAGTAAAATGAGTAATGTCAATCAGATATTAAGTATAATAAAAAATCAAGAAGATTTAAACAAGTAAAAGTCGGATTTAGAAGGTTTATAATCAGTCTGAGATTGAGATTTTTTAGACTTGAAATAGTAAGAACGATTTTTATAGGTATAATTGGAGAATACATAGATATGATCAGAAAGTGGTTTAGCTGGTTGAGATAATTTAATTTGAAGTGAAAGTGGTTTTTGAGGAGAGGAATAAGGGGATGAGTTAACTTTAGAGTTATTAAGAAGAATAGTATGAATTTTTTGTTTAAAATAGGTATCAGAGGAATAGTCGCCCATAACGATAATTTGGAGTTTGTTAAAGATTTTGCCATTAAAGAGAGAGATAGAAGCTAATTGAGAGTTAGGGTCATATTGGGTAATAGTAGCGATTTTTATGAGGCGGTAATGAGAAAGGTTAGAAGGGGATTTATGTTGGTGGTCGAATTCGGTAGGGCGTTTAAAGTAAAAGCCAGTGGTGAACCCCCGGTTATAAACTTTGCGTAGTTCTTTAATCCAGAGGGATGCCTTTTTTTTAGAGAATGAATTATTGTAATAAGCCTCAATAGCCTGCCGATAAATAGATGACACAACATCTACATAATATGGATCGCGCATTCTGCCTTCAATTTTGAAAGCATCGATGCCAGCTTCGATCATTTCTGGGATATGATGTACCATACAGAGATCCCGGGAATTCATAAAACGGGTGCCATCAAAGATGAATTCATGATTATCATTATCGAAAACGCGCCAAGATCGCCTGCAAGGTTGAGTGCACCTTCCGCGGTTAGCAGATTTTTCATCAGAGCCACAAATAGTGGCAGAAAGGTAGCACCTCCCAGAAACAGCGGAACACATAGCACCATGAATAAAAGCTTCTATTTTGGCAGAACGAAGGTTCTTTTTAATGGACTTAATTTGTTTTAAAGAACATTCACGCGCAAGAATAATATAAGAAGCACCTAATTTTTCGTAGAATTGGGCAGAGAGCGAGTTAGAAACATTACATTGGGTGGAGATATGGAATGGAAGTTTAAGATCTTGTGCAATTTGAATAGCAGCAAAATCATGGACAATAGCAGCATCAATATCAGAATAATAAGCTGATTCAAGAATAAAGCGAAGTTGGTCAAGTTCATTATCATAAACAAGAATATTAGTAGCAAGAATAGCTTTGACATTATTATCGTGGCAAAATTTGACAGCTGATGCAAGTTCGGAGAGATCAAAATTATCAGCATTTTGGCGCATATTGAATCCTTTAATTCCAAAGTAAATAGTATCACTGTTAGGAATAGCCGCTTTTAAGGCTTTCATATTTTTAGCTGGAGATAAAAGTTCGACTTTATTCAAGGTGAAAACCAGTTTGGAGTGATTAATAAAGAGGAATAAGTGGTAGTATAAAAAATTTGCAGAAATAATAGATAGTAAAAGGAGATAATGATAATGAAAAATGGAGAAGAAATGGGTATTAAGTAGGTAAAGAATGGAATAAAGATTAAAAAAATAGGAAATGAATAACAAAGAGCTAAAGAATAAATAAATAAGAATAGTAAAAAAGAGAAATAAAAAGAAAATAAAGAATATTAAAAAAAGCACTTAAAAAGAGTTAAAAAAATAATAAAAAAAGCAAATTAATAGAAAAAAGAAAGGAAGTAGAAACATGAAGGAAAAAGAAATAATGAATAAAAGGAATGAACATGTAATTAACAAGAACCGGATATTTGAGTTATTAAGAGTAAACAAAATCCCAGATCAAATTGAGTTAATAAAAGATTTACCAATAATTGCATTAAAAGACTTAGATGTACAAACAAATCATATAATAAAAAAGATATTGGGGATATCTACAATAAAAGAGCTAGCAGAGGTAGAAATAAGTCCGGAAGAAATGCGAGAAATAAGGAGTATGGGAGTTTCAGTATCAAGTCTTGAGAAATGGATAGCAGCTAGTAAGATAATAAGCGATATAGATAAAATAAAGAATGAAAATAAGAAAAAAATAGTGTTCATGGGGTTAGACAATGCAGGAAAAACTACAATAATAAATTTGATAACTGGAAAATTTGGATTAAATACATTAATGGGGATATTACCAACAAAAGGAGTAGATAGACATGAAATAGTAGGAGTAGAATCAAATTATAGCATTTGGGATTTTGGAGGCCAGAAATTGTATCAAGAGACATATTTAAAGAACCCAGAGAGATATTTAATGGGAATAGAAGTTATGTTTTATGTAGTGGACGTGCAGGACGAAGAAAGATATTATGAGGCAGTACATTATTTAAAGAAGGTATTAGAGGTAATGGAATATTTAGGTGAAGTTCCAGAGATAAATATATTATTACATAAATTTGATCCAGAATTAGAGGAAGACCCGAAATGGTATGAGAAAATTGTGAAGTTACAAGAGATGATTAAAGAAGTGATTGATGGATATCAATGCGAATTTTATACGACTAGCATCTATAATTATGTAATGGGAGGAAAAAATGTAGTAAAAGAATTAAAAAGGTATTTAAGAGAAGGAGAAGTTGGACATGTAATAAATGGAGATATGAAAGAGGTCATTGGTGTAATGGAGGATATAATGGACGCGTTTATAAAGTTTAATGTCTCAATTATGGATACATTAAAGAAGATAATGGTGCGTATGAGGAGTTTGGAAGAAAAAGTTTATGGAGAAATAGTAGAAAATGAAAGTGCAAATGATTTAATATCAGGAATAGACAAGGTCATAAGTCAAGAAATGTTAGGAATCTTTAGTCATGGAGGAGACCCATTAAATAGTGATATAAAAGAAATATTTAGCAAGAAATTTGGTACAAAAAAAGAGAAATGATTCATAAATTCAGTCCGGTCAATAAAAATAAGTTAAAGAGAATAATACAGAATTAATAAAATAAAAATATTAATTTTTTTAAGCGAAGTATTTTTAATTCTTTTTTTATAATTAATTTTTTAAAATGATTATGAGAAAGTGTCGATTAGTTTTATTGTTTGTTGCAGTTAATTAGAAATTATATTAAAGATACAAGAGAGTTCCAGCGACATTGTAGATGATTAGTAATTTTGAAAGATTTTAAATGAAAAATATATTAAAAAGTAGAGAGGATTATTTTTTAAATATAAATAACTGAAACTTAAAAAAAGGGATCATAAAAGGAAAAATCAATAATAGGATATTTGAGAGTAAGAAGCTTAAATACAAATTATCAATAAAATATAGAAAATTATATAGAAAATTACTTTAGACCATTAATTATAAGACTATTATATTATATTATATTATATAAGCAATTACTTTAATTTTTTAGCGAAAGTAAGTTGAATAGTATTAGGGGAATCAGGCCAGAGTGAAGAATTAAGTTTACGGATAATTTTATAGCCATGTTTAAAGTAGAAGGGAATAGCTTTAAAATTTTTGTTGCTGGTATCAAGGTGGATGCCTGGAACATTATGAGATTTAACATGATTTTCATAGAGAGAAATGAGTTTTGAGCCAATGCCTTGGTGTTGATAAGGTGCAAGAATATCAATATGGAGGTGTGCTGGATAAGAAAGGTTAATATCTGAATCAGAAATAGCATTATTATTGAGAGCTTGTGGAAATTGTTTAATAAGGTGGACTAGTATTTTAAGAGTGTTAGGGTATCGCCACCAAGAAACAAGAGCGAGTCTAGCAAGTATAAGAGGGCCTATTTTAGCAATAAACATTTTGTGCTGGATATTTGAATCAAGAGAGCCTAGAATGTAGCCAATAACTTTATTATTATGGACAGCGACAAAACAGTTCCACCATTCGAACCAAGGATAATATATGGAAAAAAGTAGCCCAAAGAGAAATTTATCGCCGAAATGTCCCTGCGCATCTTCACCCATATAACCAGTGTGGTAGCAAACGTCCATAATACCTTTCCAATCAGAACGTTTGCATTTACGGATAATGACATCAGAGTGCATTGATAATACAAAGAGAAAAGAAAGATATGAATATTTTGGTGACAAAAATGGGAGATTAAAAGTGGGAGATTAAAAATGGGAGAAAATAATGAACAAATTAGTAAATAATAAGTAAAAAACGAAATGAAAAAAAATTAATGGACAATAAATAGTATGGGTATATTTTGAGAGAACGATTTAGGTAAAATATTGAATGATGAGATATATGAAGTCAATTAATGATAATATAAATAGATAAAAATAAATTGAATAAATAAAGAGATAAAAGGAAGAGATATTCAAAATTTATTAATAGATTTGATGAGTTCGTCAGCTGCATTTTTAAATGATTTAGATGTTTCAGGGTCACACATTTGAATGGCGAGTCTACTAATTTTTCGATAGATAGATGCAACAAATTCATGTTTATTATCAATAATAAGTTGTTCGACAGATTTATTTAACTCAGAGATTTGAGATTTAAAAGTGGAGAGAAGTTTTTCAAATAGGTCTGGGTCAAGTTTTTTAAGTTTTTCCATAAGAGTGAAAATTTCATTGGAAATTTTAGTGGCTTCAAGTTCTAATCCGAGTTGCTCATTAATATCACGTACTGAATCAAGAGATTTAATGGCATCAAAATAGTTATTGGAAGAAATAAATTTTTCAGATTTAATAAGGAGTAGATTTCGTTCTTTAAATAGGCGATCCCACTGATTAAGAAGTGAGTTTACGAATGAAGATCTTTTTGAGTGTGGTGTATTTTGAATAGAATCAAGAGTATTAATTTGGAATAGAATACTACAATTTTTCAAATGGTTATTAAGAGCTTTTAATAATTTAAGAGGTATACCAGAAAGTTCAGGAGGAGTTTGGGAAGATTTTTGGATCGCATTAGATAAAATTGAGAGGGGTTTGGATAATTTTTCTTTAGAGATGATTTGGTCAAGTTCAGAAATTTGAAATTTATAAAAAAGGTTTTTAGCCCGAAGTTGATTTATAGCAAATAAGATATTAGGTGGGGAGTCATTTCGTACTTCAGTTGCATTATTAATAAGATCAGAGATATAAAAGAATTTTTGGGATTTTTCTATAGTAGAAGCAATGGAGAAGATAGTATTTTGGAGATCATTAAGAGACTTAATGAGGTCAGGAGAGGATTTATTGGTACGATGGGGTAAAAGGAGGTCGGTCTTAAAAATTTGTTCGACAAGTTTATCAGCAGCTTTAAAGGGTTTGATATGTCCAGAATAAGAAGAGAGTTCGGAATGGAAGGTATGTTCAAAAGTTTGGATAAAATCATTGAGCTTAGATTTAAGGTTATCAGATGGGTTGTGATCAAGGATGAGAGCAGTATTAATAAAATTACCAGAATTAAGGAAAATTTTAAAGTTGGCATAAGATAATTCAAAACCAGGTGAAGAAGTAAGATGGGAAGTATCCTTAATTTTGGAAGAATCTTTAAAGGAGAGAATAGCAGTAAGAAAGCCAGCGATAAGGTCGGGGTCGAACTTTCTAGACCCAAAAGAATAATTATAGATACTGGACCCAGTTGATTGCTCAATTACCATAATATGTTTAATATTATTAAGATCAGAGTATTGTTGATAAAGATTTTTAATTCGGCGATTTTTATTTTTAATTTTAGGTAATCTTATAGCATATTGATAAACAAGAGTAATAGAAACAATCGATAAAAGTGTAATTAGAATTATTGGAAGAGATTTAAGAAAAATTTTAAATGGTGTGAGGACTTCAATGGTGGAAATTAGGTTTAAAGATATATTAGAAATAGACAGATCTCCATTATAAAAAATGGAAACAGTAAAATAATTAGAATTAGAAACTGAATCAGGTATTTTGATATTAACTTGAGAAGTACCATTAATATCTGTAATGGTAGAAATAGTTAATGGAGGAGTTTGAGGTGAGTCAAATATTAGAGTAACTAAAATAGTTGCATCAGAAATAGGCGTATTAGTAGAATTTATTTTTAATTTTAAAAGTAGTTGAAGTGTTCCACCAACAATGATAGATGAAGGGAGCGGCGATAGTAAATTTAAAGATGGAGTAAATTTAGGTAGTATTAAGAATGACTGATTAAGTGAAACATGTTGAATAGAAGAAGTACCAAAATATGAAATATTGAGATTAATTCGGAGTGTACCATCTTGAATTTGAGATATGATAAGAGTAGCGATACCTGAATCATCCGTGAATTCTTTATAAGAAGTGATATTAGTAAAGTTTTCATGGATATAAAAGAGTTTGAAATTTATTTCTTGTGATTGAAGAGGACCAAGTTCTGGAGAAGTTAAGTTGACATTAAATTGAATAGAATTACCTACACGTAGTTCATCATATAAAGCGGAAAGTTTAAGGATAGCTTTAAATTTGGGTAGAATAGGTAAAGTGAGTGTAGAATTAACTGACGCAATAGTTTCGGTACCTTTAAATGAAGCATTAATTTTTATGAAATCGACATGGTCAGGTATTTGAGATAAATAATAATTTGCAATTCCAGAGGAGTTAGTTAAAATCAATGACTCAGAATATGATACAAGAGTAGAATTACTCCATAAGGAAATATTAAACTGGAGAATACGATTTTTAAGAATAGTACCATTAGAAAAAGTAAGTTTAGAGTATATATTAAGGGGATATCCAATTCTTGGATTGAAATGTGATTTGTTAAAAATAGTAAGAGAAGTCGGTTCTTTGTTAATTACATTTAAAGTTATATTAATTGTTTTTTTAGCATAATCCTTACGGGCTACTCCAGTAATTGAAATATTATATGATTTTCCACCTTGTATATTAAATGAAGGTAAGTCAATATAATCATAATAAGTATAGATAAGTTTATTCATAATATGAGAGGAATTAGCTTCAGTACCTGGTATAGACCAAGATATATTACCTTCCCAATTATTATTAAAAACTATTGGAGTATTATGAAATTTGTCAATAAAACTGGCTGCAATTTGAACAGTCTGTCCTTCATAAACGGTGATATTCTCGAATCCAGAAACATCAAATGTAAGTAAATTTTCAGGAATTTCAGTAATTTTAAAAAGAACGATGATTTCCTTGGTTTCAAAATTAGAAGATGTAGCTACGATAAGAATCCTACCGATATCACCTTCATGAAGCCCAGAAGTATCAATGGGAATGTCATATTTACCTGAAAGGTCAAAAGGATTTCCATACCAAACAGCGTTTGTCCAATTAGGATATGCATAAATAGCGGCTGGATAAATTCCATCAAATGGAGATGTCCCATTTTTATAAATAATTTGAATTTTATGAGTAGTATCTGAAAAATATGGATCAGGCTTAACCCACCAAGAACCATTAATAAAAGAAGTTCCATAATAGCCTGAGACATTAAGTGAAGCATTATAATTAGATTTAATTGAAAAATGAACAGAAAAGTTTGAAGGAGCATATCCCGCCATATTAACAGAAACAATAAAGGTATAATTTTTTGATATTAGTCGATCAGTATAGATAGTAATGTTATAAAACCCGTTATAAGCATTCGATACATTATAATAGGTGGGAGAAGTCATATTTATAGAAATATATGAAGTAGCATTTAAAATTGGCTTATTTTTATCAGTGTTATTAAAATAAGTTTTCAATAGAACTAATTCCCCTGGAACAAAAGGTCTTGAAATATTAATATTGTCAGATATTTTCGAGAGATTAGAATGATAAACCGAATAAAAACTGGAGATATTAAACCCAAGGCTAGAGCCATTAAACCAATTCACATTGACCAGATAATAGTCATTAGTAGTTATATTAAATGGAGTAAAACTACACATAAAATTTTCAGGATTTTGATATTCTTTAAAGACTGTAAAATTAGATGAATTAATAATTTGAAGGTGAATATTTGAGAGTAAACTTACAAATTTAGTAGAAATATTAACAGTCAAATTTTGGTGGACATAATAAAAATCAGGGGTAATATCATCTATAAATAAATAAATTTTTCCTAAATAATTATGATCGACACATTTAACTAAATAATGGCCCTGAGTTATATTTACAATAAGGAAGTTATCGAGACGTGTCCAATTAGAACTGTCAACGGGTAAAGAATTAGCGAAAATAGAAGATACATTCCAAGATTTGAAGAGAGATAAATTTAGAGTAGGTGATATTGAATTAGAAGGCAAATTTATTTGGAGAGAAATATTGATTTTAACAATTGAAGAATTTCTATATGCAATAAATTTTGTATAAGCGACGGTATTATTAATGACATTATAGTTTGAATAAACATTAAAGTAAACAGTTTGAGAACTTATAATTAAAATAGAAACATTGGAGTTTGGGATAAATCGAGAGAAAGAAACTGTGCCAATACCAGGATTAGATAAATCAGAAACTGGCATAAAAGACAATTTAGAATAATTAATAGATAAATTAATTGCTGATGGATAAAAAATCTTTTTAACAGAAACAATAGACATAAAATCAATAGCATTCCATTCCCAATTGAGACCATTAAGAAAAAGTGCATTTCCATAATCATCACCTAGTAAGTCATCGTTATAATACCAAATTACACTTCTTTTTGGACCTTCAATAGGATTTCCAGTTAAAATTAGATAGAAGCTATTATTTGAAGTATCAGAGGAATTTAAAATAATTTGTTGAGAAAAATTAAAAGTAAGCCATTCATTAATGGTAACATCAGTAGAAATATAATATTGGTCAGAACTGGCGATTTTAGAATCAGGAATAGGGTCAGCAACCCCAGATCCAGGCGTCGAATTAAAAATTTCTATCCATAAATTATAGACTCCAATATGTCCAATGAAAAGAGATAGATTAAGGATTTGACAATGGTTAGAAGGTAGAATAAATTGCTGGGCCCATAGTTCATTGATACCAAATTTATCAAGAATTTCTTTACCACTTCCAGAAGAAGATTGCTCAATAGAAACAGTTTCATTATTGTGGATATTAGAAAAAAATAAAGAAGTACCTGTGAAGTTCCAATTCTCAGTGTTGAGATCGATATAGTCCATGGTTTTTTTGAAATAATGAGATGATAAGTTGAGGGAAAGTACAGCATCAGTAATATTTTCAGCTGTATAATGGCCATTTATGGAGTAGCTAGAGAGCCCAGATTTATAAATTAAATTATTATAATGAAATGATTTGAATTTAGGGGAGTTATTTATGGATAAAAGTATAATAAAAGATAAAATATATATAATTATAAAGAATTCATAAATTATATGCTTATTTTTATTAACCTTAGCAAACATTCTAAAATACACCAATTTAAGAGCATAATATAAATAAATTATAAGCAAATGGACTATAGAAATAATCAAATAATATATATCGATGAAATTATATAATAATATCAATAAACTAAAATGTCAATATGAATCTAAACTCTATAATTTTGCAATTTTTTTAATTACAAAAGGAAAATATATTCATCGTTTAGATTTTTATATGAAATTTATATGGAAGAATCTAATACAAAAAAATTTCTATTAAAAAATAATTGACTGTAAATGATTTTTTTTCAAAATAAAGATTATAAATATAGGAAAATTTGAAAACTAGGGGACTGACCATAATTTTTTAATAATTAAACTAATTATATATAGATATAAAGAAGAAATGAGTTAAGTAAATGGAAAAGAATTGGGTAAAAAGTATAATTTTAGATGTTTAGAAAAAAAAATACCATATTATAATAGAGAAATTAATTATGAAAAAAATAGATTAAATTAAAAATTTCGAAATATATTAATATTTATAAACAATAAACCTTAAATATTAAGAAGGGAAAATAGAAAGATATATATAATATATTTTTTAATAATCCGAAATATTTTTATAATATAAATAATTCGGAAATGATTCGAGATCAAACAAGAGATTTGAAAAATTTTAAAAATTAGAATAAAATTTCGGAGTTTTATTGATGAGTTTTGCCGACAAAAATGAAAAATGCCTTTTTTTATCCTTGGAATCTCAAAGTAAGATTATGGGAGGAGTTTTGAGTGAAAATAAACAAGATCTTAATAAATTTAATGACAATAGAAGTCCGAGAAAACAAGCAGATAGAGATAGTTTATTCAAGTTTTAAGAATTAAAATTGAAAATTAAAGATAAAATAATAGATTATAGAATTGGAGGCATTTAATGGAAAAGGAAAAAAAATCTGAAAAAATGGACGATATAATTCAAGTATGTCCAGAGTGCTCGTCAACAAATATAATAATAGATAATCAACGGGGAGAGAGGACTTGTGGAAATTGTGGATTAGTATTAGATGAGAGAGAGATAGACCAAGGCCCGGAATGGCGTGCATTTACAATTGATGAGAGAAACAAAAGAAGCAGAGTTGGTTCGCCGATAACATTTACTATTCACGATAAAGGTTTGTCAACAATGATTGATTGGCACGATAAAGACCACTACGGAAAAACATTATCTCCTAAAAAGAGGGCGCAAGTATATAGAATGAGAAAATGGCAAATGAGGACAAGGGTTCATTCGAGTTTAGACCGAAATTTAGCATTTGCAATGAGTGAATTGGATAGATTATCAAGTCAATTGGGAATTCCAAGAGGGGTTAAAGAGTCAAGTGCTGTTTTCTATAGAAGAGCAATAGAGAGAAAATTAATAAGAGGGAGGTCAATCGAAGCTATGATTGCAGCATCAATATATGCTGCGTGTAGGTTAAGGAAGGTACCAAGGACATTAGATGAAATAGCAAGACATTCCAGAGTAAATAGAAAGGAGTTAGGGAGATGTTATAGGTTAATATTACGTGAATTAAATGTAAGAATTCCAATAGCAAATCCAGTTGAATTTATCCCGAGATTTGGCGCTGAATTAGATTTATCAGGGAGGTCTCAGAAGAGAGCTGCTGAAATAATAAAAATGGCGCGAGAACATGGGTTGACTGCTGGAAAAGACCCGACAGGATTAGCGGCAGCTTCGATATATATTTCGGCGATATTAGAAGGTGAAAGAAGGACTCAGAGAGAAATAGCTGAAGTAGCTCATGTTACTGAAGTTACAGTAAGAAATAGATATAAAGAATTAGTGAAAGAATTAAATATTAAGATAGAAGTATAGAAAAATATTAATTCTTTTTTTTCTTTTTTAATTTTAAAAAATTGAGTAATATTTAAGAATAACTGTAAAAAAGATAAAAATTTTTAACAATTAAATTGAAGAATATAATTAATGACAATTCAGCATGGAATATTAATAAGACCACCTGTCGAAGCATATTCATTATTATTGAATGTGACCGAAGGGTGTAGATGGAATAAATGTAAATTTTGCGGAGTATATAGGAATCAGCCATATTGGGTAAGGCCTTTAGAATTAGTATTCAAAGAAATAGATTTTTATGCTATGCAATATGGTAGAGAATTTATAGATAGAGTTTTTATGGCAGGTGGTAGTGCATTATCAGCACCAACAGACCATTTAGAGAAGGTTATAAAGAAGATTGCAGAAACATTTCCAAATACATTAAAACCTGAAGGTAGAATTTCATCATATGCAAAGAATCACGATATATTAAGAAAAACACCTGATGAATTAAGAAGATTAAAGGAAGCAGGTCTAAAAATAGTCTATATGGGGTTAGAGAGCGGGTCAGATAAAATATTAAAAATGATGAGAAAGGGGACAAATGTATATGGACAAATAAAAGCGTCAAAAAAATTAATGGAATCAGGGATAAAATTATCGTTGTATATTATTTTGGGATTGGGTGGAGTTCCATTATCTGAAGAACATGCTTTAAAAACTGCAGAAGCCTTGAACAAAATAAATCCAGATAAATTTAGATTCAGGACATTAAATATATTACCAATATCAGATTTATGGGCAGAAAGAGATACGTTTCAGATTTGTCCACCATGGATGATAATTCAAGAAGAGTTAACAATCTTAGAAAATTTAGAGGACCATGTAACTTCAGAAGTGTATAATGATCATATGTCAAATTATGTGGGTATTGAAGGAAAACTACCTGAAGATAAAGAAGATATGATTAAATATCTGAAGATTTTATTAAAAGATCCACGCACTAAGAAATTAAAACACAAAGGTTTATTGTCAATGTAATTCAGTCATTTTATTAAAATTTTTGTAAAAAAATAGTAAAATATAGAAAAGAGTATTAATCAGTAATCTATTTTATAATGCCAAAAGATTTTAGGAGGAGGTCAGGGTCAAGTTTTCCATTTTGATATGTTTTACCAGTTCGCATGTCATTAATGGTAATAGTGGCAGGAGCAAAAAGGTGTGGATCAATTTTGTAGAAATCCCATTCTGCATCTTTAAAAATATTAAAGAATGGTTTACCATAATCACGGGAGGTACTAGATGGAACTTTTTGAGTTAAAGAAGCGATGTCATCGTCTTCATTGCTAATAATATTGAGAAAAACGCTACCACACATAATTATAGCATCATTAGTCATACCCATAGATTTCATGTCATTTTTACCAATAGGTGCAATAGGGGTAGTTCCAAAACCAAATTTAATTTTTTTAGGATCGAAACCAAGTTCATGTAATTTATGAATACCAGTTTCAACGATTCGAGCTGCGATTTGGACAGTACCAGCAATACTAGAAGTTTTTGCTACACATGCATAAGTATTTTCAGGTGAAGTATTGCAATTATCAGCGATATATTTCATTACATTTTCATTAGGGATTTTATCTGTTTCTAGAACAATTACAGCTACATCTGAAGAATCTTTATATTCAAGAGTTTCAAATAATTCTTTTTCCTTAAGTGAAAGAGCTCGAGCTGGGCCAGAGCCCATTCCGAAAAATTTTTCTTCTTTACGGTTGATACGCCACCCAGCAAATTGAGAGCCGAGACATGCAATATGAGGAATATCAGTAGTAACAGTCAATGCAGGCATAAGGACGTTATTGACATTAATAGAATCAAAAGTGACAGTAGCGAATCCGCCAAGGCAGATTTCACCCAGTTTTAACCCTGCAAGATAACCACCTTCAGCTTTAACGCCCATATCAATAATAGTAGATTTACCAGCTTTAATTATATCAATATTAAGTTTATTAATAAGATCATTGTCGTTAATTAACTCATCGATTATTTTAAAAGCGCCTTTATTAACACTTATCAAGAGGCTCACCACAAATAAATTAATGTAAGGAAGAAATAAAATAATAAATATATAAATTTACTGAGAAAAATTAAATTGGAATTAAAAAAGGAGTATAGAAAAATAAAAAGACAAAAAGAACAAAAATTAAAATCAAGAATATAAAAGCAAATTTAAACTGGGACAGTTATTTCATTTTTCATTTTTTTAATGATTTGAGTAACATTAGTACCACCAAGTTCAGCTTCAGGTTTGAGTATAAGACGGTGATAAAGTGAATGTTGTACTAGAGCAATAATATCATCAGGAATAACATAATCGCGTCCAAGGATTGCAGCACGAGCTTTAGCACCGTTCATTAATACTAGGGATGCGCGAGGTGATCCGCCAAGTAAGATTTGTGGGTCTTTTCTAGTTCTAATAGTAATATCTCTGATATACTTCATCAAATCGCGGTCGATGTAAATTTTTTTGACAGTTTCCTGCATAGCTACAATCTCTTCTTGGTTAGTCATAGCATGTAATTCTCTTCCTTGAGGTTTATCTTTAGTGATCATAATTTCGACTTCTTCTTTTTCTGTAGGATATCCAACAATAAGTTTGAATAAGAACCGATCTAATTGAGCTTCTGGAAGGGGATAAGTTCCTTCTTGTTCAACGGGATTTTCAGTAGCAATTACAATAAATGGTGGCGGTAATTTGTAAGTTTTATTTTCAATAGTAACTTGTTTTTCTTCCATACATTCTAATAAAGCAGCTTGAGTTTTAGGAGGTGCCCTATTGATTTCATCGGCAAGTACAATATTGGCAAAAATTGGTCCTTTCTTAAAGACGAATTCGTTAGTTTTTTGGTCGAGAATATTAGTCCCCGTAACATCTGCGGGAAGCATATCAGGGGTAAATTGAATTCGTTTAAAGGAACATCCTAAAACTTTAGCGAATGATTTAGCCATAAAAGTTTTGGCAACACCAGGTACACCTTCAAGAAGTATATGGCCATTACAGAGAAGTGCAATTAAGATATTCTGTAAGACTTCACCTTTACCAATAACTACTTTTCTAATTTCGGTTAAAATTTTTTGTGTTATTTCTTTAATTTGACTTACGTCCATTTCATTATTTTCCATTTTAAACCATCTTCTTAATTTATAATTGATCAGAAATCCATTTCATTTCAAGAAATTTGTTAAGGAAATCTTCTTCAGAGGAAACATTAATTTGTTTATTAGCAATTTTTTCTAATTCATCAAAATCTTTAATTAATCTTTTATCATCAAAATTCTCTTCCTCAAAATGGGAGTTAATTATAGCTTCAATCACATTATCAAGATCCCATGAGTTAAATTTTAATTTTTTGACAAGTGTCCTCTTCAACCGGTTATATAAAAGAATAGTAGCATCACGATAACGACCTAACCGTTTGTACCAATTCAATTTAGTAATATAAACAGACCCAATTTTTTCTTTTTTCTCAGCTTTATGTTTAATTTTCATTTCTTTTTTTAGTTCTTTTTTTTTCTTTTTTGCATAATTTGGAATAAATTTATTGATAATCTTATAAACAAGATAAATACCTACAGGGACAAGTGCCCAATAGAATTGAAAAAAGTTGACATTACCGAGAATGAAGCCGAAAAGAAAAGAAGGGTGAAGACCATTTTTCACTTGGTGGCTCTCATCAAAAAGAATAAGGTAGTTAGTATTTCCATGAGTGATGTCATTAATAATCTTCATAGCAAAAGCCCTATGACTATAACCAGAAGCATCTAAATGTTGATTAGTAAATAACTCTACATCACTAAAATAAATAATGTTAGAAGATTTATAAGCAAGAGAGTATGACCCTTTTTCTTCGGAATCAGGGTCAAATACGCCATTAAAATTTTTATCCACCCAAGTATCAGAGGGAGTAACTGCATTTAAATAAGCAGTCCCACCTCCGCCTAGCGAAGATTGAATACAAGAACCGCGATATATTCGAATTACACCAACGCTTGTAGATACATCAAAATTATATCCCGAAGATTCTTTATATAAATAACCATTTTCAAATTCAATAAAACTAAATCCACCACCACCAAAAATTGCTGCAAAAGGTTGGAATAAAGCAATTTCATTAGCTGTACCAAGGTCACATGCTATAAAAATACTCCCACCCTTTGTCAAAAAATCCAAAAGGGAAACTACTTCAAAAAGACCAATTAATTTCTTAGGACCTAAAATAATTAATAGAGTATTATTAATTGAATGATAATTAGAAATTCTTTGTAGTTCACTATATGAAGATAGCAAAGATTTAGTTTCATATCCTTGAGATTGGAGCATCGTTCTAAAATTAGAGCAACCTGTTCCATAAATATTAGTAGTAGAATATGGTTGAGCTAATACTTGATCCATTTGAATTAATGAGAAAAAAATAGGAGCAAAAAATATTCCAAAAATAATAAAAAGAATGACAATCTGACGATGTTCCTTACTAGCTGGAGATGGCGTTTTAGTGAGACCTTTATAAACAATGTAAACCCCTAGAAAAATAATTAATATTGCAATGAATGAATACCACATAGACCCATAAAATATAAATGCTGCAATAATTCCAGCGATAAAAATAATTAATCCAAGTATAACTAATGGTTTAGATGTTTCTTTTTTTTCTTTTTTAGTCTGCACTCCTTCATTATTTTTATTTGCTGGATAAAATATTTTTTTAGATGCAATTTTAGCTCGATTTTTAGATTGCGATTTCGACAACTTTACACCAAAATTCTTTTAAATATTAAACTAAAATTAAATAGTTTTTTTAATAATTGGAGAGACCAATGCATCAAATAACAATTTAGCCTCTTCAAATTTATTTTTATCAATATCATGATTACTGAAGCGAGCCTCTTCATAGAGTGAAGTAAAAGAATATACATTTTTTGGCGGTAATTTCATATTCTTTACTAATTCCATAGCAAATTCTCTAATAGATTGAGATGGTCTACGTTTTTTTCCTTTATATATATCAATAACATTTAGAAAAGAAATATACGCATAAATTATGGCTTCTTTATATCGGTCGCCATCGCATAAAGCCTTAAGATTATTTTTAATTTTGTTTGGGTCGATTTTTTCGATCCTTTTTTGTTTCTTTTTCTTTTCACGTTTTCTTACAGCCATTTTAACACCAAGATAACCGAGTATTATGCCCACAATAAGCGGGATTATTATCCAGAGAACCCATAACATTTGAAAAATGTTTGGGGCTTGAATTATTTGAATTGAGATTTGGTTGGATGCAAAACTACCAACATTGCTACTTAGATTAGCAATAATGGTAAAATTTCCTGTTTGAGGAAGATTGATGGTAAGTATAAAATTACCATTACTATCAGTAGTGACATAATGGTTATATATGTTATTGTGATTTGATGAATTCAAGATAGAAATTAATATTTTACGATTAAAGTATGGATGACCATTTTGTAAAACTTTGCCATAAATATTAAAGTTAAAGTTTTGATAAGCAGTCATTGGAGCATCGATGGTAAGGGTTGGAGAATTACCAATATAAATAGGCGTCGAAGAACTAGATGGTCTGATATAAGGGGCACCTTTAAATTCTACAATTAAATTATCGGATTTATTAGCAAAAGATGAATCAATTGGTAAAGATAAATTATAATCACCATAAACTGATAAAGTAATATTCTTAGATGAATTACTTTCAGGATAAATAATAATTTGTCCGGCTAAATCACTACCATTTTCATACATTAATTTTCCAGTAATATTTAGAGATTCTCCAGCAATAGGAGTTTGAAGGACATTAACTTTAGAAACTATACTTGATGCATTAAGTATGATATTAGATGTGATAGTCTTATTGTAATGTATCGTACTACTTACAGGAGTTGCATTTACAGTATAATTTGCTTCACTAATTTTATTAGAAGTAATAAATGTTGCTGAAAATGAGTTTGTACCATCAACCTCGACCATTACCTTTTGAGAATTTTTATCATAAACTTCTGAAGAATTGAACGTGATGTATAATTTTTGTCCAGCCATATTAGTCCCATAATAAATTTCGTTTAAAGTGCCTTGCACAGTAATGAAATCTTGGCCTCTAAGAGCTTCATTTGGTGTAACTGAATTAATAACAAGGTCACACAAATATCCGAATTCAGGATCATTACTAGCTGATGCATTAGTCATATATGTCGAGAAAACATTTCCAGCTGAATAATTTACAAAAATAATGGAACTTCCAGTTGGGTGAGATGAGGGGACTAGATAAGAAATATTGTAAAAACCACTCCCATTTGTGATATCACTCCCAAGAAATATAGTAGTCCCATTCGTAAAAGTTTCCCATGCATTAACAGTTTTTCCAGATAAAACAGTGTGGTTATCTAATACCAAGTTGCCATAAATATTTAAATTTTCACCAATTGGAATAAAACCACTTGGATATAAATTTCTTCCAATTGAATATTGAATTAAATTCTTTACTAATAAAGATTTAGCGACAACAGTTATTCCATATTCGGAGCTATTTGATCCACTGGATGGAATATTTATCAAAGTATTTTCAGCGTTCCATGTACCATTAAAATTTGCAAATATAGTATGATATCCTACTGGAACATCAATAGGAATTTGAATATTAGCACTAAAATTTCCATTTGCATCAGTAATTATAGGTTGGGTTTGGGTAATAATTTGGCCTGTGATATTATCAATTAGATTGATTTTTTGATTCGCAGTACTAGCAATCCCTAGTGGATCAATAAGATAACCTTTAATAAAAACAGAATCTACATTTCTTACAACAAAACTTCCAGTAGATGGAGGATAAAGATGAATTTGTGTGGAATCTTGACAATGAATTAGATAATTTTTAATTGAAGTTGTTTTATTCCCGTAAATTAATGTAGTATTTGCCCAGACATTTACAGGTGAAGTATAATATGATGAAATAAATAAAGTATGGCTATACCATCCAGTTGAATTAGTATAAAAGGTTCCGAAAATATATTCACCTGAAGAATTCTGCCAATGTATATCAACAGGGGCATTTGAAATTGCAGTACCGTTATCGAAAATGACCCTTCCACATAGAGTAAGATTATTGTTCCTGACAATTATGTTATTGGAGAATTCAGTATTTTTGTATAAAGAGATGTTGATATCTGCCTTAACAATTATGGTATGATTTGAACTAATACTGTAAGCTCCTAGGACAATGACATAATTGGGAGGTAAATTTGGAAAATCATTTTCTATTGTGAATATCCCATTAAATAAGACAGTCATATTATGGATACCAGTAGAAATTGTAGAAGGTACTGATAAATTCATAATAGCTAGACCAGTTTGGTCTGTTTTGCAAGGAGTATTATTAATCAATTGTTGAGAGCTAATATTAGCAGATAATATTTCAGAAGAAATTGGTCTGTGACTGACAGGGTCGGATAAATTGGCATAAAATAGAAATGAATTTTCTATACCGCGTTTTATATAAATTGGACTGGGATTACTAAACGAATCTTTATCGATAAAAGTAGTACCATTAAGAATGAATATTGACCTATTATCTAATGCATAAAAGAATGTATGTATTTTATGTGATCCTACGATTGAATCATTATCAAATGTCCCAGTCCAAGTAGCGTGGATTGACCAATTATAGCCTAAAATTTTGTCATCAGTTTCATCATAAAAGGTAAAATTAACAAGTTCACCAAGTAATGTTTGAGATATTGGGATACCATCTCTGTATAAGGTTGCATTTAAACTGAAGGAGTCAATATAACGATTTAGATGATTTAATGGGTTATGATAATCAGAAGGATTAGATAATACTAATAAGTCATAATGATGAGACACTATTCGATCATCTAATATACGTGGATAAATTAAACTGTAAGAACCAGGGCCAGTCATCCCGTAAGTACGATTTGGGAAGGGTGTGGGGTCCATTTGAAGCCAATGTCCACCAGTATTTGTGCTGTTAGGTATCCAAACTTCAGTATAAAAAATAGGAGATAAACTATACATGTCATTAGAAGTTGGAGATTGAGTATCTTTAAAATACCCTATACCGCCCCAGACAAGCCTTGTAGAAATATTTAGGTATCTTAAATACAACGCAAAATTTGATGCAAAATCAGAATTCGTCCCATTTCCATTTCGGACTAATCTTGAGGCATTAAATTGAGACCCACTATCATCAGAAGCTATCCAAGAATAATGAGTTTTGAAATATTCCAGAACTGCAAGAGACGCGTTATAAACATTAAGGCTTTTAGAAAAGACCATATTCTTAACTTTTTCCATATCAGCTACGACATCGGGTGGTAAATTTGGTAATTGACGATATTTTATATTACCAGGAGGATCGAAAGGTGTACCATCGACAATTTGAGATGTCATATGAGAATAGATAGATGCTGGAGATACAGAATCATCGTAAGTAACATTATAAACCAAACTAACAATGAATTCGCTTGACGATGCATTAGAAATAGATGCATTCCATATTACTGCTCCGCTTGGGTCTTTTAATAAATTCCATTTTACATCTGCAGGAGAATAAACAGTTAAATTGGAAATAACTTCACCCGAAGGCCATAAATGGGGGATTGGAAGAGAGCCAGATCCATTTTTTTGGTATGTAATATTCATCCAAACAAGATATTTCTGACTGCTTGGGATCGGACTTTTTGTGGTATAATCATAAGGGGATGTAGTTTTATTACTCTGAACCCAATTAGTTGAATTAAAAGTATCATATGTCCTTAATCTCCAATATCTATTTGGAAGTGAAGAATTAACCCAAACTTTAATATAAGGTGTACCAAATGGGCTTAGCCCTAGACCCATTAGACCAGGATAATCGCCAGGGTCTACTCCATCAGGGAGCCAGCCATCAGGGATTTGGTATCCGTCAGGGAGGTCTTCAGGTAAATCTTCAGGTAGTTCTCCTTGCCAGCCCTCTGGCAGCTCGCCCCAATCAAAATCAGGAATATCCCATCCAGGAGGAATATTGTAATTTCCAGGATTAATGGGAGAATCAGTAGGAAAATCAAAATTATTTAAAAAATCTGATAGATTTCCATTAAAATTAAAAAAAGGAAGTCTATCTAAATATTCCATAAATTGCTCTAACATATCACTATTAATTAAATTTTGTGCAGTATCACCTAAATTTAGATAAAAAGTGGCTGGCATTGCAGCCATTATAGAAAAAGATGTTAATAATAAAATTAATATTATGGTACCTTTACCTATATGAATTCCGGAATTAGATTCTGCCATATTTAATACCTTTGTAGTCATAATGAAGGAGAATAATGAATATTATAAGGATTATAAATAAATCTAATCTAGTTTATCAGTTTTTTAATATTAATACTTTATAGATTATTTAAATTCAATTATAATTTTTTGATTAAAATAGTGAAATATATGTCAGGTATTTTTATAGTAATTGGTGGAATAGACGGGTGCGGAAGTACTACACATTGTAAATTAATATATGATTGGATAAAGGAAAATTATAGATATGGTGTAGTATTAACAAAAGAACCAAGCGAAGGAAAAATTGGGAAATTATTAAGAGAATATTTAAAAGATGATAGTTCAGATATTAAAACAGATGCATTATTGTTTGCTGCTGATAGGGCTGAACATGTTGAAAAAACTATATTACCAGCTTTAAATAAAGGAATGGTCGTTATATCAGACAGATATATCGAATCATCTATTGCATATCAAGTATCTCAAGGATTAAAATTAAAATGGATTTTAAAATTAAATCAATACTTCATTCAACCAAATCTTACAATTATACTTGATCTGCCAGCTGAAGATGCTTTAAAAAGAAAACAAAATAAAGAAGACAAATTTGAAAATTTAGTGTTTTTAAAGAAAGTCAGAAAAATATATTTGAAATATGCTCGAAAATTTAATTATAAAATTATAAATTCAGATAGAAACATTGAAACCGTTCAAGATAAAATAAGAGAAATAATAAAAGAAATATTGTAATAATTAATATAACCTATTGTAAATCTTTAATCGCTTTTGAGACCTTATTCATTACTAAAAAAATCATACCAAGATTTGCAGATTTGTCTGCTAAAACTGTCAAAACAAAATTTCCTGCTCCTTTTAGGATGATATACCCATTCTCACCTTCAATAGAAACTTGTTTTAAGCTCCCCCTTTTCAATTCACGAACAGATCGGGCTGATACATTATGAATTGCAGCAGCCATCGCAGCAATAATTTCTTCATCAGCATCGAAAGGTAAAGCCGATACGATAGGTAGTCCCAAATCAGATACTAAAGATGTTGCTTGGATTCCAAGAGTATTAGAACCCAAATCCCTTAACATTTCTTCAATTTTTTTAAAATCAAATGGCAATTCTCTCAACTCAGATATAATACCAATTAATTAATTTTTGAAATAATTTATAAATTTATATAAAATTTGGGAGTTTTACCAAATTTGAATTTTTTTTCGACTTAATTTTTAATCATTACTTTATAAATCTACCTCTAATTCTTTTAATG
>SUPR01000053.1 GCA_005191425.1 Candidatus Helarchaeota ASGARD archaeon Hel_GB_B | reverse complement strand
TGCTATAGCTCGATTAATTACCCTCATAATTGTATCCTTTTCCCTATTATCTACAAGTTCAAATGCCAAGACATGCACCTCTTCGTTTACAACAACTATTAACCAATATTTGGAACTGTCGATTTTTATAAAAGTTTCATCGACAAAAAGGACTTTTGCAGGCGTCGGCAGGGCCCAATGTAGTTGTGTTAATGAAGAACTATTTATAGCTTCAACTATCTGTAATAAAAGGCGTGATATTGTTGAGTTAGAACATTTCAATTCTGCTTTAATTTGATTGACATTATTAAACTATATTATTTTAAGCCAGATTATGGAGCTCGGATAGGTAAATTCCCTCTTTATGATAAATTTACTATCTTGATCTTCGACCCTGTTATCTCCACAGTCTGGGACTCCAATTTCGAACGACTCATTAAAAATTTAATGGAACATTGTAAACTTAATAAACGATTATTTTCCACTAACCAAAATTATTTTAAAAAAATAAGCGATACTTAAAGCGGATTTATAAAAAAATTACAAATGACATGATCCCTGAAAATGTCCGACCAATTCACGTCCAAGACCTGATGATCAATGATTTCAAGCTCACTCCCGATAAAAAGTATCTGTTGGTTAGATATAATGACTCTATTGAAATCTGGGACATACTTAGTGGATCATTAGCTCATCAACTAGTTAACGAATATAAAATTGTAAGCGTATTTCCCTTGAATAACAACAAAGTCTTTATTTGTGATAAGGCTGGCAATGTACTTCTCTGAACCTATTTTGAAAACTCATAAACCTCTTTTTTAATAACCTATTGTTTGGTCTCATGACATTCTTTGGAAGTATCTTGAATCCACCTCCTTATTTATGGATATTGAAAAATAAATTGGCATGGGGTAAATTTAAAATGAGTGATGAAATTAGGTTGGCATTAGAAGGGGGCATCATCTATAAGGTAAAATTATTTGAAAGAAAATCAATGAATTATAGGAAAGTATTAAATAGATTATCCAGAGAAGGAGATGAAATAGTAAAAGAGTTTCCGAATGCGGAATATAATGTAGATCATCTACTAAAAACATTGTTAAATTCAGTCTAGAGGTTTTTAAGACATTGAATTTAATGAAAAAATAATATGAAGTGATAAAAATGTAAAAAGGTTTAAATAAATTTTCAAGAATTATAGAATTTGAAAATAGCATAAAAAAGAATATAAACGAACAACGAATTTTTACCAAAATTCATATCCAATCAAAATCTTTTATTTACATAGTAAAAAAGAATATAAAAAAAAGAAAAATAGATATTAAAGAGAAAAATATCGCAACACATTTTAAAATAAAATAACAAGAACCAGATTTAAATAAAGAGAATACTGAGAAATTTTAAGGAGTAAAATAATCAGTTTAATTTTGGTAAAAGGATTAAATAAAAAAAGGAGAGAACATAAAAATTTATAAATAATGAATAATCAAAATTTTATTAAAAGAAAAGATGTATAGATATTAAATAAAAAAAGAAGTAGTAATAAATAAAAAAACAAATGAAAAAGAAGGTTATGAGTGAATAGAATAAAGAAAGTTAAGCAGGGTGATGTAAGGCTCTTTAGACAGAAGCTAGGCAGAAGATAAATGAGCTACCGCTGTGTATTAAGGCAGGGATAGCCAAGCCCGGTTAAATGGTCTCATTTTTGGATGAGATCAACCTATCGGCGCAGGACAGCGCTTGAATAGAGCGTCCTGACTTAAGATCCTGTCTCGTAGGAGTACGAGGGTTCAAAATAGTGCACCAATACGATGCATATTGAAAATCCCCCTCCCTGCACCATTTATCGTAATTTTAAAATCAGCCGGGCTAGCTCAGTTGGAAGAGCGTTGCACTGGTAATGCAAAGGTCCCGGGATCGAATGCGAATAGACCGATAAACCCGGGTCCGGCTTTTATTTTTTATTAATTTTAATTAAAAGTTTAAGTAGTTTATTGGGGACAGAAATTCTCAAAAATGTAAATGGACGAAATATAAAAAAAATACAAGATAAATTTAAAGTTCAAGATATGACAATAATAATTTGAAATTATTAAAAATAAATTTTTGTAAAGTTAAAAAAGGTTCAATATTGGAATAATTAAAAGACAAGGTCAAATTTTTTATTATTAAAAGGTTGATGTAATGGATGAAGATTTACACACAATAAATGCACAAATGACTCAGATTCCCTCTACGATATTATATATTTTTAATTTACCAATTCCAGAAGGGTTACCAAGTCCAGTATTAGAAATTCAAAATAATAAAGTGGAGAGAGTAGTTTTAATTGTGCTAGACAATTTTGGGTTATTTGAGATAGTAGTACATAAACCTGAATTTATAATTAATAATTTAGAGTCATTATTACTTTTAGAGACGGCAAATCCGCATACAATACCTGTATTACACCAGATAGTCTATGGGGATTTAGAGAAAGAAGAATTTAATTTATTAAAATATTTAAATTTGCATAATAAAAGTACAATAGTGATAGGTAATGGGAATGAAGTAAAGACATTTACAGAAGGTACAGAGATGATAAATTCAAGTGGAGACATGACTACTTGGATACAGGGGTCAAAGATTTTGAATAAAAGAGATTTAATTTGGTTAAATTTTCAAGATTTTGAGAGTTTATATCAACGTTCGATAATTTATAAGAAATCCCCACCAGATAATTTGATTCAGAGGTTGATTTATAGGACAGATAAATGGTTATTGGGAATGTTTAAACAATTACGTGAAAATAGTTTGTTTATAATATTAGGAAATCATGGAAAAAAAACGATTGAAATGAATCTTACAGGGAAGTATGCCGAGTGGAGAAAAGCCAGTCTTCCAATTGCAATTATATGTAGAAAATAAAGAAGTTTAATTTTGTGATATAAAATGGAGAAGGAACAATTTCAGAGATTTAGTGTAAGTTTACCGCATGATCTTTTAGAAGAATTCGATTCGATAAGAGAAGAGATTGGGATGAGTAGGTCAGATGCGATAAGAAAAGCTATGAGAAATTTTATTACAGAATATAATTGGACAAAATATAAAGATAAAGCGACATTAAAAGCGGGTACAATTTCAATTATATTTGACCATACGCAGAAAATTGGGATGATGGACGATTTAAACGACTTACAGCATGAATATTATGAGATAATTGATGCTACGCTTCATATACACTTAGATAAAAATAACTGTATGGTAATAATTGCAGTTAAGGGCAATTCAAATTTGATCAACCAATTGATTAAGGATTTAAATTCAAGGCCAGAATATAGACAGGTAAAGCAAATATTACTGGAATTTTCGACAAGGGGCGAAGATATTCACCACCATCATCATGGCAATGAAAAAGATTTACATATACATTAAATATAACGAAAATAACATAAAAAATATGGATGAAGTAATTTGGATTCGATTAGAAAAATTTTAGAAGATTTAAAGTCAGGAACAATATCAATTAACGATGCAGAAAAACAAATAAAGAGTTTTCATATCGAAAAAATTGAGGAATTAGCATCTTTTGATCTTTATCGTGAATTTAGAAGTGGATTTCCAGAAGTATTATATGCTGAAGGCAAAGAAATTGAAGATATTATAAAAATATCGCGGCAGGTAATTGGTAAGAAGGGGCATCTATTAATAAGTAGAGTTTCAAGAGAGCAGTTTGAAATAATTAAAGAGAAAGTTGCAGATTATTTAAATAAAGAATTTAATTTTATTTATAATGAAAAAGGAAAGTTAGCTTATTTTAAGGCAGAAAATATTAAGAAAAATAAGTTATTAGGTAGAGTTGGGATAATTACTGCAGGGACGTCAGACATATATATAGCTGAAGAAGCTAAAATGATCATAGAAGTAATGGGGGGGAAAGTTTTAACAGCTTATGATGTTGGTATTTCAGGTATCCACAGGCTTTTTGTGCCATTAAAGGAAATGTTAGAATCAGATGTGGAAATAATTATAGTAGTAGCTGGGATGGAGGGTACATTGCCATCAGTGGTAGCTAGTTTGGTAGATGTTCCGGTTATTGGAGTACCAGCCCCGGTAGGTTATGGACTTGGTGAAAAAGGTGTTGGGGCGCTTATTACCATGTTACAATCATGTGCCCCGGGTTTAGTAGTAGTTAATATTGGAAATGGTTTTGGAGCAGCTGTTGCTGCAGTTCTATTTTTAAGACGGATTCAAAAATATTTAGAAAAATAAATTTATGATTTAGATGAGCCATGAAATCAGTAATTATAGATGGGTCTATTTCAGGAATTTCGGGTAATATGATATTGGGTGCATTAATAGATTTAGGTGGAGATAAGGAAAAGATTATCAATTTGGGAGAATATCTTAAAGATACATATGATGATTTAAGGGATATCAAAATTGAAGTTAAGAAAATCAGTAGAAAAGGAATTAATTCGACATACGTGGATATAAAATTAGATGAAGGACATGGAGAAAGAAAACCAAGCGAATTAATATCTATCATAAACAAGGCAATAGAAGATTTGAATTTGTCAGAGAAGGGTTCAAAATTTGCATTAGAGATACTGAATAAAATATTAGAAGCGGAAAAAATTGTTCATGGTAAAGAGAGCAATGAAATACATCTTCATGAAACTGGTTCGTTTGATACCATAATCGATATTGTTGGGACTATAATATTATGCGAGCAATTAAATTTATTTAGCGATTCAAGGTGGTATGGTTTACCTTTAGCGGTAGGAGGAGGTAAAGTCAATTTTTCTCATGGTGAAGTTTCAGTACCAGCTCCTGCAACATTAGAAATATTAAAAAATGCGAATTATAAAATATTTGGTGGACCAGTCTCCTATGAATTGGCTACACCGACTGGGGTCGCAATTTTAACGACCCTAATTGATAAGCAGGTTGATTATTTTCCTTTAGTTAAAGTTAAAAAGTTAGGATATGGGGGTGGGAGTTTTGATTTTAAGGAAGTCCCAAATGTATTAAGGATTGTTATAGGAACAATAAAAGATAATAATTTAGACCGAGAAATAATTTCAGTCATAGAAACTAATGTTGATGATTTAACTGGTGAAGTTCTGGGGAATTTAATTACAAATATGATGAATTCTGGCAAAATTAAAGACATTAATGTAATTCCAACGATAACAAAAAAAAATAGACCGGGTTATATAATAAAAATTACGGCGAATATTCAAGATGAAGAATTTGTAGTAAAAAAGTTGATATATGAAAGTGGATCCTTAGGAATACGTATATTTCATACTGAACGAATAATATTAAAGAGAAAAATAGTAAAGAAAGAAGTAACAATTAATAATTCGAAATTTATAATACCGATAAAAGTGTCTTGGAATAGTTTAGGGGTGATTAACTACAAACCAGAATTTGAAAATGTAAAAAAGATAGCTGAGAAATTAAAATTGCCAGTAAATATTGTTTTAGATAAAATAATTAAAAATATTGATGAAAATGACCTCATTTAAAGATGTAGTTAAAGTTTTTGACAAACTTGAAGAAACTTCGGCTACTCTTGAAAAAATTAGAATATTAAAGCAGCTATTTAATAGTGTAGATCCTGAAGAGATTGATAAATTAATTTATTTGACTCAAGGTATTTTGCACCCAAATTATCTACCAATGCCACCAATTGGAATTGCAGAGAAAGTTGCGATTAAGGCAATATCAAAAATGAGTAGATTAAAAGAAACTAATATAAAAAAAATAATTGATGAAAGCGGTGGGATAGGTAATGCGATAGAAAAAATTCTTAAACAGAGAAAAAGTACCAAAACTCTTGATAGTTTTATTAAAAAACCCGGTCAAGCTGTAAGTAAAGAAAAAGATCAAAGTATTAGTGAAGTTTATAATTCCTTAGATGAGATATCAAATCAAGTAGGGACAGGTTCGACTTTAAAAAAAATTGATTTACTGTCAAATTTACTTTCAAGGTCTACCCCTAAAGAGGCAAAATACATTTTACGAATAATTTTAGGAACTTTAAGAATGGGAATAGCTGATATGACAATAATAAATGCATTGAGCATAGCCTTCACTGATTCTAAAAAAAATAAGGAATTTATTGAAGAAAAATATAATATTTGTCCAGATCTGGGGAGAATAGGGAAAATATTATCGAAAAAAGGGTTAGAAGGTCTTAATGAAATCAATATACAAGTAGGAATTCCAATTAAAATGATGTTAGCTCAACGAGCAAAGTCAATAGAAGATATTTTTGAGCGAATGGGCGCGAAGTTTGCTTGTGAATATAAATATGACGGTGAAAGAGTTCAAGCCCATAAAAATGACAATAAAATTTTTCTTTTTTCAAGAAATACAGAAAATATTACTAAAATGTATCCAGATATTGTAGATGCAGTTAAAAAGCTCCAGTCAAAAACACTGATTATTGAGGGAGAAGTAGTAGCAATAGACCCAATCACGGGACGTATTAAACCGTTTCAAGAGTTAATGAGACGTCGTAGAAAACATGATATAGACCAGAAAAAGTTAGAATACCCTGTAGAATTATATTTATTTGATATTTTATTTAAGAACGGAGAAAATTTATTAAAAGAACCATATATTAAAAGAAGAAATATATTAGAGAAAATTGTTTTAGAATCGGATTTAGGAGAAAATTCCATTTTAAAACTTGCAACTCAAAAAATTGTCAGTACAAATACTGAATTAGAACAATTTTTCCAAGATTCATTGGACCAATGCGAAGGTCTTATGATAAAATCAATTAATGAAAGTTCTATTTATCAAGCAGGAAATAGAGGCTATATCTGGTTAAAGTTAAAAAAGTCATATCAAAGTAAAATGATAGATTCAGTGGATACGGTAGTTATTGGAGCTTATATGGGTAGGGGGAGACGGGGCGGTTCTTATGGTGCATTATTGTGCGCTGTTTATAATAAAAGCAAAAATTTATTTCAAAGTATATGTAAATTAGGGTCTGGTTTTAAAGATGAAGATTTAGAAAGAATGCCGGAAATTTTTGGGAGACTGGAATTAATTGAAAAACCTCCGGATATAGATATCGTTGCTGAGAAATTAGTACCTGATATTTGGTTTAAGCCAGAAGTAGTTTGCTCAGTTATTGGAGATGAAATTACTCTTTCACCAGACCACCGCGCCGGTTATAATTTAATACGCGAAAATGCTGGCTTCGCAATAAGATTTCCACGATTTCTTGGATTTCGGGAGGATAAATCAGTAAAAGACATCACAACGATAGAAGAAATAATGGAGTTATATAATAAGCAGACAAAATAGATTTTTATTTTCTAAATAATATTCACTGATTTTTGGAATCTTAGATAAAGAAAAGAATGAGAAATCAAACATTTTTTAGTAGTGCTTTTGTCCTATCTATAAACACTTTTTGAATTTTTGTTTTTGACTCCTTGTCGATAAGTTCCCAAGAACCAGGCATAAAACGGATATTAGAGCCATCAATGCTAAATTTACAGACTAGACCGTCCGCATTTTCTATTGTATATATTTTTTTACCACTACTTCCTTCTTCTATACCGATAAAGAGATCATTTAATTGTGTCAGTACTGAAGATATTACAATTGAAGCTTTGATTTCGCCTATTAAATCTGGAGGGATTGTTGCAGCTGGAGAAACAGCCTGTTTTGTTGTTTCAGCTCTTATTTCTTTTTCGGTAGGTGGAGGTCTATATTGACCTACGATTTCTTCAATAGACCTATCATCTTCACCAACCGTAGGTGCAGCGATTGCTGCTTGTACTAAATTGTCTCTTTGTTCTTTGCTTAAACCATAATAACTTGGTTGAGATTCAGTTGAAATTGCTTTATAAACAGCTAAAACATCAGCTTCGATAGAATAGTCCATCTGAAATAAATCCCTAATTTTATTAAAGCGTCCCATCATCATCGAATCGCTTTTAATAGCTCGACCATCCACAGGAATAACATCGCCGAGGTTTTTACCTACAATTGTGGGTCCGATGGTATGACCATATGTTTTTAAACTTTGTGCTACACGCATAGCACTTCTTCGTTGGACAAGTCCAGTATCAACACCCATCCATAACCAAATAACGCCATGCACTTCGTCCATTATAGCTACTACATTATCAGCTTTTAAGCTTTCAAGTGTAAATGGCATCCGGTCGCTTTTTCCTTGTGATATTTTAAGCATTATGCAATATTTTGTTGTTACAGCCAAATTTAAACACCAAATTATTAAATTAATTTAGAATTTTAATTCTTTTGAATTTTTTGTTAATATAAATGAAAATTTGTCTTTGTTTAAAATTTCTTTGGGTTAAATTAAAACAAGTAATAAATATTATTTAAATTTCACTAAACAAATAAAAAATACTAATTTTTCGATTAAAGGTATAGATAAAAGGTATTGAAGTTTAATAATATAGGATACATGAATTGTATAATTGAACAAATATATAATTTATTTCAATATCAACAATCAAATGACAATCTTGTAAAAAAAATTAGGGTGGATTGAATAAAGAAACTAATGTAGCACAATATTTTAGTAATAGAGGATTTTGTAAAATTTGAAGATATTTTATTGTATTTTATTTTAGTTTTTTATATTCTACAAGTTTTTTACCGGCGATAACTTGGTCAATAGAATGTATCGAGCAATTCCATTCTTCAAGTTTATCTTTAATAGACTCGAATTTAAAATCACCTTCAATAGTTACGGTAATTGTTTCGGTATCTACATCGACTTCGATTAAAGTTATATTAATTCCATCAACCCCATTTATTTCACTTATTTGCATAGCTAATTCATGAATTCCGGGTTGATGAGGTTTTAAAACATCAAGAACTAGTCTACTTAAATTAGTCATTTTTTAGTCCTTATTTTAAGATTAGATTAAATTTAGTATGATTACAAATTTATGATTAAAATTTTAAATTTTATGTTTAATTAATTTATGAAATTTTTAATTTAAAAAACAAACGAAAAAGGAGTTGTAGATATCACTCAATGGATAGTTTTTAGGTGTTATAAATGCAAATTACCATTATATGCAGAAAGGTTTCAGAAAACTAAGAAATGTCCGAAATGCAATACTACAATAAATTTAAAAATAGTCAAAAAACTTAAAATTGTAGACGATATACAAGTAGCTTCAGAAATTGTTAAACAACTAAAACTACCAAAAGAGTTTAGGGGGAAAATTAAAGTACAAGAAATGAAGTCTACCAGCAAGCAATCAAAATTAGAAAATATTATTAAAATTATTAAAGAACTTTCAAAAAGTTCAAAAAATGGTTTTACTTTAGAAGAATTTAAATTAAAAATAGAAAATTTAGGAATTATTGAAGATAAATTTGAAGAATTATTTAATAATCTTATAAATGAAGGATATTTATATCAAGTTTCTTTAGGACATTATAAATCTATTTAAGAAGGTATATTTAGAATTGCAAGATTTATTTGAGAAATTGATCGATAAAGGTTTAAAATTAGGAGCAGAATTTATAGATATCAGGAGCGAAGAGACGATAGGTACCAATATTAAAATTATAGATTCTAAACTGAAAGTTGGGTCTAATTTTAACAATATAGGGGTTGGAATTAGGGCTTTTATTGATGGAGCGTGGGGGTTCGTGTCAAGTACAATATTAGAGAAAGGACATTTACAAGATAAACTTAAACATGCAGTTAAAATGGCCAAATTGATTACAAAGAATTCTAAAATTAAATTTAAATTAAAGGAGCGAGATCCAGTAAAAGAAAAATTTCAGTCTGATGTTAAAATTAGAATAAGCGATGTTGATATCACAGAAAAAGTGAAATTTCTCGAGGAGATAGATAAACAGGCTAAGTCTTTTGATAATAGGATAGTTAATACCAATTCAATTTATTCAGATGCTGAATCTACGGTTTTAATTTGTAATTCTTTTGGTAGTATAATAGAAAAAAGAAGTAGTCATATATTATGTGTGAGTATGAATTTTAGTAAAGAAGGAAATATTAGACAGCGAGGATTTAGAAGTATAGGAGAAAGTCGCGGATATGAGACAATTTTAAGTGAAGGAGCAGCAAATATTGGTGAGGAATCTGCTAGAGAAGCTATAGAACTTTTATCAGCAGTATCAGTAAAAGGAGGTACATATACAGTTTTATTAGACCCAAAATTATCTTCAACATTTATTCATGAAGCTTTTGGACATGCTACAGAAGCTGATGCATTAGTGGCGGGTGAATCGATACTTGAAAATAAGTTAAATAAACAAATCGGTCCTGAATTTCTTAATGTAATTGACGACCCGACTATTCCCAATTTATATGGGTCATATGAAGTTGATGATGAAGGCGCAATAGCTAGGCGGACGATATTAATTGAAAATGGAGTTCTAAAAAGTTATTTAAATAACTTAGAAACCGCATCTAGATTAAATATGGAAGGTAATAATGCTCGTACTGCAAGTTTTCATTATTATCCAATTGTAAGAATGAGTAATACACATATTTCTCCTGGAGATTGGAAATTTGAAGAAATGATTGAAAATATTAAAGACGGTATCTATGCTCAAGGATGGATTCGCGGTTATACTGACCCAGCAATTGGTACCTTTATGTTTAAATGTGCAAAAGGGAATATAATCAAAAATGGAGAAATAAAAGAATTGTTAAGAGATGTGGCAATTTCAGGAGAAACTCTTTACACATTAAAACAAATTGATGCAGTTGGAAATGATCTAGAATTTACCCCAGGGCATTGTGGTAAATTTGGACAAATAGTGCCAGTAGCAGATGGAGGGCCTACTATAAGAGTAAAAAATTTAGTTGTTGGAGGATTGAAATAATTGTTAAATGACAATTTAAAAGAAAATTGCGAATTAATTGAAAATAAACTGTCAAAATATCATTTAGATCAGTTTGAAATCTATGGACTTACTACATCCCAAGTATCAGTTCAATTAAAAAAAGGTTCAATAAAAGATTTCACTGAATATTATGATTCAGGAGTTGGAATTCGGGTAATTAAAGATAAAAGAATTGGATTTGCTTTTTCATCTTCTTTTGATATGTCAAAGGTTGAAAAATTGATAAATCGGGTGATTAAGTTTACGAGGGTGGGGGTACCTGATCTAGATTTTCAAAAATTGCCCAGCCCTAAAAAATATCCTGAATTAACTAATTTAATTGACCCGAAAATTGTTAATTTAACGCCTGAAGCTGTAATTAATTATTTAGAAAGAATGGTATCAGCTGCTAATGTAAATAATAAAATATATTCAATAAGCGGGGAGTTTACTTCAGATATTTACCATGAAGTTATTTTGAATTCAAATGGAGTAAATAGAGAGACCGAACACAGCGAAATTGATATTTTTTGTAATGTAACTACTAAGGATATGGGTAATACTGGTTCTAGCTTTGATTTTCAGTCAGTAAGGTTTTTAAAAGAGATCGAACCAGAACGTATAGGCGAAAATGCCGCAAATTTAGCATTAAGAAGTTTAAATTCAAAAAAATTAAAAACAAGTAGTATGCCTGTAATTTTTCATCCTATTGCAAGTTCTACAATTTTAGGGAGTGGAATTGGGACGGCAATTAGTGCTGAACAAATTCAATACCAACAAAGTTATCTTATAGATAAATTAAATGAAAAGTTATTTACCATGGATATATTTATCGAAGATAATGGAATATATATAAAGGAAAATAATATACCAGGGGTAGGAAGTAGTAATTTTGACGCAGAAGGTTTTCCAACCCAAAAAACAATTATTTTCGAGTCTGGCGTTCTAAAGAATTATATTCACAATTCTTATACAGCTAATAAAGAAAAAGTCGCAAATACGGGAAATGCTTCAAGATTTGGGTATAAATCAACTCCCACGATTTCAATAACAAATTTGGTCTTTCATCCAGGGAACGACGGAGAATTAAATGATTTAATCGATGAAACAAAAGAGGGGATCGTCTTATATTATACAGGCGATACACCGAATATTATTACCGGAGATTTAAGTGCGATGATACATACAGGTTTTTATATTAAAGATGGTGAACCAATTTATGGAATTAAAAATACAATGATTGGGATCAATATGATAGATTTTTTTAAAAATATAGATATGGTGGGGTCAAAAATCGAAAGTTTAGCTAGAATACATATACCGCCCTTTAGGGTATCAAATGTAAGAATTTCTGGTAATTAAAAAATTGATAGATTTAAAATTAGACAATATAAAGTATTGATTTTGTGTTAAGTTATTTATTAAATAATCTTGTTTTTTTTATGTTTTAAATTCTATTTTTTAAACATAGGATTTTAATTAATTATTAGCTCAGAACTCAAGATCTCTAACATTTATAAACGTTCAATGGGTCAGATTTCATCATTGCTACTTAAATTAATTATAACTTTTCAATTTTTAAAATTTCTTTTTTTCAAAAATTAACAATAGATTTTCTAAAAGAGAGTATATTTCAAGGTAGATAATATTCTTTTCATTCGTAGCATAATTAGACTTGAAGTGACATTTTCATGTAAATTAAAATATTGTTGCAAGTTTTTTTGGAAAATTGACATAATTTTTTCTTTGAAAGAGAGAATATAATCTTTTAGATCATTAGTAGCTTTTAATATATCATTAATCTCCATAAAATTAGTTGTATGGGTGATGACATCAGGGTACCAAGCATTTTTATTTATTTTTGTGGTTGAGAATTTCATGAAATCGTTATAGGTATTCATTTTAATTGATATATGATACTTAATTGCCTCTCTAAATAATTCTGTTCCGGGTAATATTATTAACGGTGTGACCCATCTTGGGAATCCACCTTTTTCGATTGTTTGTTTAATTAAGTTTTTTGTTTCAGATAGATCTTTTTCATCAGGAAGACCGACCATCCAATAAGTTTTTGGGAGGATTCCACATTTTACAGTTAGGTCGATTGTGTCAACAGCTTGTTGTGCAGTATAACCTCTGCGGAGAATTTTTAATGTAGAATTTGATCCAGTTTCAACACCATAATCAATATTATCTACGCCTGTTTTTGCCATTAATGATAAAGTTTCTTTATCAAAACTATTGGGTTTTCCTGCAATATTGAAATATTCAATCAATCCCGTTATTTTTTCATTTTTAAGAAAATTAAAGATTTCCATTATATGTTTTTTTGGTGCGCAATAGATATAATCTTGGATTGCTATATTATGTGTATCTTTAATAAGTAATTCTAACTGCTCTAGAATCCATTCTGGAGAATGCAGTTCTAATTTTTCTCTAGACCCTATCATCAATGGATAATTTTTGCGAGACCCAATACAATATGGGCATATACCCGAACAAGGGCCACGAGTTGTGTTAATTGTCCCAATGTTAAAACTTTCTTTTTGTTTTGGTTTAACTATAGAAAGAGAATAAGGAGGTATTTCATCGATTGGTAAAACTTTTCTATTTTTATTTAGAATAATTTTATCGTTATTTCTAATATAGCAGCTTGGAACTTCAGTGAGGGGTAGCCCTTTTTCTAAGTTCTGGATATAATCGAGGATTGTAGCTTCAGATTCGCCGATAAATATAGCATCAATTAAAGGATAATTTTTAATTATTTCTTCAGCAAAAATAGTGGCGTGAACTCCACCTAATATGATCTTAATATTTGGATTTATTTTTTTAATTACTTTAACAAGTTCCATTGACCCATTACTAAAATGTAACCAGTTTAACTCGATTCCAACTAATTTTGGGTCATGATATTTAATAAGAGCTTTTATATCTTCTAAATTATAACCGTATGCGTAAGCAACTGGTATGTTCCAGACTTCGACTTTATATCCCATCATTTTAAGATAAGAAGCTATATGTAAGAGTCCGTATCCTACCAAATATGGCGAAATCAATGACTTTAAAACATTTTTAGGTTCTATATCGACCGGAGGGTGTATTAATAAGACATCAATCATTTAAATTTAACTCCGATAAAATTATGCTAATATAATGTATAAATTTAAATTGATAAATTCAACTAAAAGATTTCAAATAAGTTTTAAATGATAAAAATGGCATTGGAGGCTTTAAAATAAAATTAAATTTAGACTTACATTATCATTCAGGGCACAGTGGAGGAACTGGCAAGATAAAATTAGAGGATTTTCTTAAAACAGGCCCTATGAAAGGTATAAATCTTATAGGTACTGGTGATTGTTTACATGAAGGGTGGCTACAAACATTAAAAGAAAAATTAATAGAAGTTTCAGATGGGATTTTTGCTTTAAAAGGACATGAAGAGGGTGTACAATTTATATTACAAACAGAATTAATTTTTACTTGTAATATTAATAACTCAAAAAATCGAAAATCGGTTCATATTGTCTTTTTATTTCCAAGTTATGAAGTAATTGATAGAATTTTAAAATTATTTGAAAAATGGGAAGTAAAAAATACAATTGGAAGGCCTTTTGTAAAATGTAAAAATAATAAAGAAGTAGGAGACAGGATTTTAAAAATCTATGACCAAGATGAATTTATAGAAGTAATACCAGCTCATGTAATGACACCAAACGGGATTTATGGGTCTCAAAATCCAATAGTTTGGTTAAAAGATTTTTTTGGAGAGGCGGCTGATAGAATTAAAATTTTCGAGACAGGATTAAGTGCAGACCCATACATCCTAAGTTTAATCCCGGAACTTGACGACAAAACTTTAATATCAAATAGCGATGCCCATTCTCCAGCATTAAATAGGTTAGGCAGAGAATTTACAACGGTAAAAATAAAGGATATGAAATTCGAAAGTATAATAAAGGCATTACGAGAAAACAATGTAATTTATACCAGTGAATTTAATCCAACTGAAGGTAAATATTTTCTAACAGGTCATAGAGCTGGAAAACAAGGGCATAATACATCTTATTGTATTTATTCGCCAAAATTCGTCCCTGAAGATAAATTATGCCCAATTTGTGGAAAAAAACTTACGATTGGAGTGCTACAACAAGCAATGGAATTAAATAAACTACAAGGTGGAGATAGAGAGTATGGATATTTACCACCTGGTAGAAAAAAGTTTGTTCACATGATCCCTCTTATTGAGATTATTGGGGCATATTTAGGAATTAAGACATATACATCTAAGAAAATTCTCAAAATATATTCAGATATAGTAGAACAATTTGGAAATGAATGCGAGCTATGGTTTACAGATCAAAATATGATACAAAAAAAGTTATCTGGAATAATAGACGACCGGTTAATAGAAACAATTAATACTATTAAAAGTGGAAATTTTTCGTTCCATCCTCCGGGATTTGACGGCGCTTATGGAGAATTAAAAATTGGTGATACCATAGACATTTTTGAAATAAACAAAATATATATTGATGATGAAACTAAAAAATTAATCGAAAAACGGTTAAGTAATGAAAAAAGTAAGAAGAAAATGAAAAATTTAAATTCATTTATTAAATAACATAAATTCAGAGAGGTCGTATATCATATTTACTTATAATCTACACGTTAAAGAATCGGACATTTTTATTAAATCAGATTTAGTCAATTCATTAGAAATTGCATTAGAAAATACATTGAAAATTAGGAATGACCTAATTAAGTATATTCAACACCATAATGAATTTTTAAATTCAATGACACCATTAAAGGTCGATGATAATGCGCCATTAGTCGTAAAGAAAATGCAGTCAGTAACTGAGTTTATTGAAGTTGGACCGATGGCAGCGGTTGCTGGTGCCATTGCGGATTTAATTCTTGAGAAATTGCTGAAAAATGGGTCAAAAACAAGTATAGTCGAAAATGGTGGAGAAATAAGTGCAATCTCTAAGGTCAATATTAGTGTGGGTATCTACGCGGGAAATGCGCAATTGTCTGGGAAAATAGGGTTTAAACTTATACCAAATAAGGATTTCCCATTTGGGCTAGGTACAAGTTCTGGGACATTTGGTAGAGGCTTTAGTTTTGGACTTGCCGATGCAGCTACGGTAATTGCTGAAAATGCCACTATAGGGGACGCTGCCGCTACATTTGTAGGAAACCACGTAATAGGAACAGACGTTGAAAAATCTATTCAAAATGGGTTGGAAGCTGCCGAGTCATTAGATCGAATTAGGGGAGCTTTAATAATAAGGGGAAAATATGCCGGGATGACTGGAAAATTACCCCAGCTCATAAAAATAAGCGGGAACAAAAATAACCTATTAAATAAAAAATATGACTATAAATTAGATACAGATTACGTCCTTTTATAAAATTATTTCTTTTTCCTTCCAGTCCGTCTGGCTGCTATCAATCCTACTTTTCGACCGGGCGGTGCATTTCTGGCAGTTGTGCTTGAACTTTTACTAATATGTTGATGTACCCCACCACCAAATGGGTGATGAACTGCAGCCATTGCTACTCCTCGGACTATAGGATATTTATGCCCTCTTGCTTTTAAGTGGTGATATTTATTTCCAGCTTTAAGAAATGGTTTTTCAGGCCTACCACCTCCGGCTACTACGCCAACAGTCGCCAAACAGTTCGGGTTAAATAACCGCTGCTTTTTTGATGGAAGTCGGATGATTACTTTATCTTCTGTTCGAGATACAATCAAGCCAAACGTCCCACTGGCTCGGACAAATTTTCCGCCATCACCGGGTCTTGCTTCTATGTTATAGACCATTGTCCCTTCAGGGATATCTGATAGTGGTAAAGTATTTCCTGGTTTAACTTCAGCGTTCTTACCTATTTCAATTGTTTGGCCCATTATTATTCCTTCAGGCATGATTTGATATCCTTTGGTCTTATCAGAATATTTTATATATCCAATTGGTGCCGTCCTACCTCTTTCATGAAGAATATCAATTATTTTACCTTTAACAACAGTGTCCTTCTGATCAGATAATATTTTTTTGTGTTTTATAGGTCCTTTTTTTCCCTTTTTAGTAGCAACCCAAGGGAAATGACCACGTCCTCTTTTTTGAACTCTAATTCTTTTACCCATAAAATTACACCTTAATAAATTCCTAATTTAGTCGCCACTTCAGCAGCATCATACTCTGGAGCTAACTTGATTATTGCCTTTTTCTTTCCATTTTTCAAGATCATTGTATTTACTTTTTCTACTTTAACGTCATATAACTTCTCTACTGAATATCTTATCTGATGTTTATTTGAACGCCTAGATACGATAAATGTCAGCTTGTTTTCGTTCTCGATCATTTCAAATGCGCTTTCTGACATTACTGGCCTTACTATAATATTATATGGATCCATTCTAATCATTACTAAGATATTAAATTGCTTTTTAATAATTTGAAATTATGTTCTTAAATTTTTTTAAATAAGTTAGACTTTTTAATATTAATTGATACCTTTTAAAATTTTTTAATTGTATAAAAGTCAATTATGGAGATGTCAGAGATTCTAAAGGAGACCATTTTTTATGAAAAATTAGAAGACCAAAAAGTAAAGTGCGGAATTTGCCCGCATTATTGTATAATTAGGCCTAATAAAGTAGGATTTTGTGGGACTAGAATAAATAAAGATGGAAAATGTTTTTCAAATATATATGGGCTAGTTTCTGCTATGGCAGTAGACCCAATAGAGAAAAAACCATTATTTAATTATTATCCTGGCTCTAGTATTTTTTCAATATCTTCGGTGGGATGTAATTTTAAGTGCCTTAACTGTCAGAACTGGCATATTTCGCAAACTACTTATGATAAATATCCCAATATAAAAGAAGCTACTCCTGAAAAAATTGTTGATTTAACGATTCAAGAGCATTGTAAATCAATTGCTTTTACATATAATGAGCCACTTATTTGGCTAGAATATATATATGATGTTTCAAAATTAGCCCATGAGAAAAATATTAAGACGGTTTTAGTTTCAAATGGTTATGTATCGCCAGAGGGTTTAGACTATATTTTACCTTATATTGATGCAGCAAACATAGACATAAAAAGCATTTATGACGAATTTTATAATGAAATATGTAAAATTAAGAGTGTAAAACCTGTTTTACGCACAGTAAAAACATTATATGAAAATAATAAACATGTAGAATGCACAAACTTAATTATCCCCGGAAAAAATGATTCAGACGAGAATTTTAGAAAATTGGCTGAATGGATATTAAATGAATGTGGACCAGATGTTCCATTACATTTTAGTCGGTTTAGACCAGAATATAAGTTAAATAATATTCCACCTACACCTAAAAAAACTATTGAAAGAGCAAGAAAAATTGCAATGGACATCGGGTTATACTATGTTTATGTAGGAAATATTTATTTTGAAGATGGGGAAACAACATTTTGTCCAAATTGTAAAAAACCACTTATAAAAAGATATGGCTATTTAATTAATGAAATAAATATAAAAGACGGTAAATGCATAAATTGTGGAGAAAAAGTAGATATTGTTATATAAAAAATAAAAAGATTAACTAGGACTTAAGGAGTATTTTATTCTAATTTTTCCTTTTTTAACAAATTTTCGTATTATCATCAAAATTTCTAAATCTGAAAGGCCAGTCTTTTCTCTAATTGCTGAAATATCATTCAGACCATTACAATGATATAACACTTTATAGTCGACCATCGTTATTTTCATATCAGGAGTATTATTAATTAGTAATGGGTATCTAAGAATCATAAATTCTCACATTTATTTTGTTTTTATATTAATTTTATAAATTAATTAAAAAACTACACTTAAAATTCATTTCCAAAGTTTTAGACAGTTTTTTAATAAATGAATTTTATAATTTAGGACAAACTAGTTAATTTTAATAAAAAATGTTGTAAAATTTATTTATCAAATAATTATAAAGAACAATTATTTTTTTATATATTATTTTACAGAAAAATTAGAAATGATATAATTGATAACTTTTTGGATACCTATTTGTTCTTTAAGATTTGTCTTGAATACTTTAAATTTATTTTTGATCTGTTCATTTAAGTTTAAGTCTTCTTGATATAGGTCAATTTTGTTCTGAATTATGATAAAAGGAATTTCGACAAAAGTTTGAATTAAATTATTAAACAAAGAAATTTGATCAGTGAGAGGATATCCACATGTTTCGGATGGGTCTATCATGAAAATGATAGATTTAGCTAAATATCTTAATGCTAAAATTGCTTGCATTTCTATTCTATTTCTTTTACTAAGGGGGCGGTCTAATAATCCGGGTGAATCAATGATCTGGATGTTAATGTTTTCTTTTTTAAATTTTCCTACAATTATTTTTTTTGTCGTAAAGGGATAATAAGAAATTTCTGGACGCGCTGTAGATATAACTTTTACTAATGAACTTTTACCCACATTTGGATAACCTGCTACGACTATTGTAGGGATATCGGTGTCTATAGAAGGTAATTTTCTTAGAATATTCCTAAATTCAATTAATTCATTTAATTTTGGCGTAATCTTTTTTATAATCGAAGAGATCCGCCCATAATAGCTTAAACGAATCCGTGCCATTTCCTTAGGACTATTTGACCAATGAATCTTTTTTAATGAGCTTGCAGATAATCTTTTTATAATTTGGATGATACCACTTAAAGAAGCAAGTAATAATCGGATTCTATCAACTCCACCATCAATTAAGACATTTGTAAGTTCAAGATAAAAAGGAGACATAGTATCAAAATTTGGGTATGACTTAATATACAGATTTAATTTTCCAGTTAACTCTTTTTCAATAGTCTTAATCCTATATGATTCTTTTAGACGCGCTTTTTTAGCTGGTTCAAGTCCCTTTTTTAATTTAACAGAAACTTTTGATGCTCTATGAAATACAAAATCCATCAACTCGGGAGCTTTAAATACAGTAGTTAAATTCTTATAAGGATTCATAGTTTTTGTCAACTAATTTTTATTTTTTTTCCCAGAGTACTTTATTATCTTTTAGGCTAATTATTTTTAAAATGCGATGAAATGGGATAAATACATCTTCAGTTAAACCTTTAGGTCGATATACAAAAAATTTAGGAGTAATCATAATAATTCTATCGAATGTAATTTCTTTTTTATCATTAAGTGCTCCTCTATGCGTATATATGATTGAATATTCTTCATATTCATCTGGAGAGCACCATTTAATTTTATTTAATATTTCTCTAATTTTTCCTTTCATTTTAATATCTCGATTTTTTGATAAAACAAATTTAAAGATGAATTCAAGAAATTGAATAAAATCTTTAAATAAAAACCATAGTATTAAAATTATAAAAATTTTAAATAAAACAAATAGGATTTGTCTATTTATTTTATTATACTTGGTTGATAATAATGCAAGATGATATAACAAAAATGCAATTTGAGAATTTTTTATTACCTGGGGCAACAACAGTAGGAATAAAATGTATTGACGGTGTAATATTAGCGTCTGAAAATAGGCTAACATTTGGAAAAATGATTCTTTCAAGGGCAGTTAAAAAGGTATTTAAAATTTCTGATAATATTGGGATTGCCTGTGCGGGATTGGTAAGCGATTTTCAGAAATTACAGTCCATAATACAAGCAAATTTAAAAGTCTTCAATTTGGAAGAGGGACGAAATATTAGTCCTAGAGCTGCAGCAAAATTTGTATCAAATATACTTTATAAGAATAAGTTTTTCCCGTATTTTACAAGTACTATCTTGGGAGGTACCGATGAATCTGGGACTTATTTATTTGCCTTAGACGCTATTGGCTCAGTTATTGAAGATGAATTTGCAGCAGTTGGATCTGGGGCAGAAGTATGTATTGGAGTAATTGAAAATAAATATAGGAAGGATATGACGATAAATGAAGGAAAAGAGCTTGTGATAGAAGCCATTTCTGCAGCCGTAAGACGAGACCCCACTTCAGGCGAAGGTATCGATATTTTAGTTTTAAAAAGCGACGAGAGTGAAGATTTTCACATAAAAATTAAATAAAGATATAATTTTTCTAATTCTCTTAATTTAAAAGGGTTATATTGAAAAATAGTTTACTTTTTTTTACATTTAGTAAATTTGCAAAATATTCAATAGCCGCATTAGTCGGCTCTATTGAAGTAGACGAACGTTTGTCCAATCTTGAGATTAAAATCGGGACATTAAATGATTTATTTGAGATAAATATTGATCATTATGATAAAGTGTTTATTGCTTTTTCATTCATGTCTATGCAACTAAATACAATTAAAGACGAACTAAAAAAAGTCAGAAATCATTTCCAAAATCGAGTTATAATAATCGGAGGGGGTGTCCATGCTACAGCTAAACCGTTATCTACAATTAAGCTTGGATTTGATTATTTAATAGTAGGGGAAGGAGAAGATATTTTTCCCGATCTTTTAGTACATCTACTTAATAACAAATCTCCTGATGACTTGGATGGGATTTGTTTTAATGACGGGGGAGAAATTGTATTTACTAAAAGGAAAAGTTTTATCAATTTAAATAAATATCCGCCGTTTTCTATAAAATATAGGATTTTTGCCCCCATTGAAATATCTAGAGGATGTGGTGCAGGTAATTGTTTATATTGTATGGTACCGCGGATATATGGAAATAAAATGAGACATCGAAGTATTGAGTGTATAATAAATACTATAAAATTTGCAATAAAAAAGGGATATAATAAAGTATGGTTCAATTCACCAAATTCATTTGCATATGGAAGTGCTGATGGAAAAACTCCAAATATTTCAAAAGTAGTCAATTTGTTAAAAAGTATAAAACAATTTAAAGAAATAAAAAAAATATTTTTTGGTACATTTCCAAGTGAAGTACGTCCGGATAGTGTTAATGAAGATATTGTCAATGAAATTATACCATATATATCGAATAATAGCTGTATAATTGGGGGACAAAGTGGAAGTAATCGTATTTTAAAAATATTAAGAAGAAATCATACCGTGGAAGATATTGAAGATGCAGTAGATATACTCCTAAATTATGGGATCACTCCAAAAGTGGACATGATTTTTGGTTTCTATTTTGAAAAGCCAGAAGATGAAGAAAAAACTATTAACTTTATGAAAAGAATAATAAAAAAGGGTGCTATCATTCATGCGCACACATTTATGCCATTACCAGGTTCTGCTTTAGAAAAGGCGCCCCCAGGAAATCTGTCAAAAAATATTAAAAAATTCTTGGGAACTTGGTCGAGAATAGGAAAAGTTTATGGTAGTTGGGTCTACCAAGAAAAAATTGCCCGTGAACTCTCGAATTTAAAATTTTTCTAAAAAAATTCTTAGTTTATTGATTTTTCCCCTTAATTTTATTCCAATATTTAATAAATATTATTATTGCAATAATCCCACTTGCAAAATATGCAATATCGAACCAAGCTCCTTGAAATCCAAACGTACCTCCGCTTATTATTGCACCAATACTAAGAAAAATATAAACAATTTTATTAACTTTAGGAATTGCACCAATTAATATTCCAATTACAAAAATTGTAGAAGGACACTCGGAACAAAAAAATACTATTTTTGGCCAATAGAAGCCAAATAGCATTTCAACTATTGGATAGTACCCCAAATTATTAAAATCAGGGAGATTATTTTAATATCTTTAGAAGGAATTTTTGAGAAATTAAAATCCATTTTTTTAATAAACAAATCAGTAAAAAATAATATTGCTATTGTCCATATGATGATAGATCCAGATAGATAGAACAGACTGATTCTGGTAAATAAACAGATACTAAAAGTTTCAAATCCGGCGATAATGTAGATGGTTATAATGAAAATTTTTAAATAGATATTTAATTTATCACTTGGTCTATGATAACATAGTATTACCAATATAAATGCAATAGCAACTAAAATTAAGGGTAAAATAATAGTAAACGGGAAATAAAGCAAATTGTATTGACCAATATAATTCAAAAGTTCTTCCAATTCATTATATATAATCAAATGATTCATCTCTTATCATAATTTTTATTTAATTCTTAAATTATTTGGGTTAAATTATATTTTAAAATGATTAAGATTTTTCAAATTCCACTTTTCGACAAAAATTTATAGATGTTAATTCTATTTTTTAGGAAATATTTTTTTGATAAGATTTTTATATATTTAATTATATATAGTGGATTAGCAGACATCTGGGGTGGTTTAGATAGTGATTACTGTTTGTGGGTACTATGGAAAACTGTTTTGTCGTATTAGTGGTATAAATGGCGTTCTTGGCATGTTTACCCTCTGTCTAAATATCAATAAAAATTGCTCTACATCGAATATTAAGAAAAATGGGTATGACATATCTATGAAACCCCTGTCCCAAAAATACTTTCGTAAAGATTGTGGACGTTCTTTTTATGCACATACCAGTTATTTTCATAACAAAATTTTGGCTTTAATTAACAAATTTATCATAAAACTATGTAATGGCGGTAGATTAGACCTAACCGGGATTTCATTTATGCTTAAGTGCAGTAATTTATCCATTCCACTATTAATGAAAAAGGTAATAACTTCAATTTATAATTTGATCCAGATAAAAATGGCATGGGCTTCCGAAATTTGCCCTAAACTTACTTTTGTCAACGAAATTTTTATTAAAATAAACAAGCGAGTTTATTACGTAATCCTGGTTGTGGACAGTGCTGAAAATATATTGGCATGGGAATTACTCCACAAAGGGAGCTCGGATAATATTTTAAAGGTAATTAATATGACTTTATTCTAAATTCTAATTCAAGAATTAAAATCTATATATACACAAATAATTTTTATCATAATTTAACTAGGGAAAGATAAATTTTTTTAATAATAAAAGCCATTTGATGAAATAAATTTCTATCCATATTTTTTAAATTTTTTGTACTTTTAATATATTACTTCTATTTCCTTCATTTTTATATAATATAATGATCTTAGTTTATTTATATTCTTTTTTACTATGTAAATAAAAGATTTTGATTGGATATGAATTTTGTTAAAAATTCGTTGTTCGT
>SUPR01000052.1 GCA_005191425.1 Candidatus Helarchaeota ASGARD archaeon Hel_GB_B | reverse complement strand
CGATTTAAGACGAAAAACTGGTGAATTTTTAAATAAAGCAGATAAATTAATGGCAAAACAAAATTACATTTCTGCAGCACATAACTTTGAAGCTGCATCTCGCTTATTATTAAAACTAGGGGAAGAAGATGGTGCAGAGAAATTCATCACTTGGGCAAGATTAGCTAGAGAACGTGATATTCAAGAAGGCCAGCCAAGTGATCAGTGGATTACTATTATTCAAAATGAAATAAAAAATCTAAAAGAAAAAATTAAAAGCGCATTAGAAAGTGCTAATCTTAAAAAAGCAATTGAATTTTATGAATTGATGGCTATTCTTTATACCGAAATAAATAAACCTGAAAGTGCAGAAAAAGCTCGAAACAACGCAAAGAAAATAGAAGAAAAAATTGAGGAAAAACGAGTACCACAAGAAATTAATAAACTAGAAGAATTAAGAGAAATAGCTTTTCAAAAAGCTCAGAAATACGAGGCAGAAAATAAACTTGCTCAAGCTTCTAAATATTATAAAGAAGCCGCAAAACTTTCAGAAGATTTAGGTGAAAAAGAAATCGCTTTTGGCTATCTAGAAAAAGCAAAATATCTTATTAAACAAATCAAAAAATTACAAGAAACCAAGGAAAAAGCAAAAGAAAAAGCTGAAGAAGAAGAAGAATTGGTACCTAAAGAAATAACTGAAGCTGAAGTCGAATTAGCAAAACTTAATATTAGTGATTATCTGAAAAATGCGAGAAACGCATTAAAAGATGAATTATATGCCGTTGCACTTTATTTTTATGAAAAAATAAGGGATGCTTATTTAATATTAAGGGATTCAACAAAAGCAACTAAGACTGAAAGTAAAATAAAAGAAATTAAAGCTAAAATGCAACTAGAAAAAGTATCATCAGAACAATTACGGTCAATCCTTCCTCGATTATCCTCAAAAGCTGAAAATTTATTTAAGAAACAAAAATATAGTGAAGCTTCGATATTATACTATCGAATCGCCGATATTTTCTTTAGATTAGATGATACTGATGCTGGTGAGCACTATTTGTCAAGAGCGGAAATTGCGCATAAAAAATCCGAAAAATAAGTTATCTCTTTCTTATTTCTAATTTTTCTTTTAAAATCACCAGTGAATTTTCTGGTATATCTTCCCAAACATTAATATTTGGTCCTACGATTGAATTAGTACCTATTTTTATACCTGGTAAAATAGTCGTCCCAATACCTGTCTGGACATAATCACCTATTATCGTCCCTAACTTTTTACGCTTAGAACTAATCCTTCTTTCTTTAATTGTCATTTTTATATGCTTTTTATCAAATCTTAAATTTGCCGTAATTGTCCCTGCACCTAAATTACAATTTTCTCCAATAATACTATCTCCAACATAACTCAAATGTGCTATTTTTGTATTTTTCATGATAATACTCCCTTTAATTTCACAAGCATTTCCAATCCTTACATTATCTCCGATAGTGGCGTAATCTCTAATATAACAATTTGGACCTATATCACAATTTTTTCCAATAATTATTGGCCCTTTCAAATATGCACCACTTCTAATTATTGAATTTTCACCAATACTAACATTTCCATGTAGATATGCCCCTTGCTCTACTGTCCCTTTAACATTATACTCTATTTCGTCCATTAATAATTTATTTGCGTCCAACAAATCCCAAGGACGTCCAACATCGACCCACCAATAAGGTAAAATAAATCCGTATAATGGATTTCCGTCGTCTATAAACATTTGAAGTGAATCGGTAATTTCATATTCTCCTCGTTTGGATTTTTGGGTTTTTTTAATATGATCAAAAATCGTGGGTTTTAAGATATAAATACCTGCATTTGCAAGATTACCTAATTTAGGATCATTTGGTTTCTCTATTATTCTTATTGCTTGGTCGTTTTCTAATTGGACTATTCCATATTTTTCAGGATCATTAACTATTTTTAAAGAAATAATTGATTTCTTATTGATTTTATTATATTTTTTCAATAATTCATCGTATGTATTCTGACTTACAATAATATCTCCATATATTAGAATAAAATCATCATCGATATATTTTTCTGTAAGTCCTGCTGCATGTGCAGTACCTAATGGCGGATATTGTGTAATATATTCTATATTTATTTTAAATGATGATCCGTCTTTAAAATAATCTTTTATTAGCTCCTCTGAATGCCCTACAACAAGAATTATATCTTTAATTCCAATTTTTTTAAGCATTTCAATTGTATACTCTAATAATGGTTTACCAGCAATAGGTAGTAGATGTTTCGGTCTACCAAGAGTTAATGGTCTTAGTCTTTTACCTTCACCAGCAACTAATATCACAGCTTTCATCTTTTAGTTCCACTCATCTATTATTTTTCAATTCTATTCAAATTGGATTAATAATTTTTTAAAAATTTGTATTACTAAATATTAAATTTAACAGTTCATATTATTTTTTTGTAATACGATTTTAAAATGGTTAAAATGTCTGATGAAAATTATGAGCGCGAAAAACTTATAAGTATAATAGATGGGCTTGAATTGGAATTAAAAATTAAAGAAGAAGAATTAAAAGAACGAGACAATATTATTAAAGAATTAAAATCAAAAATAAAAGAATTAAATCATAAAATTTTTGAGTTTGAAACAAAAATAGACATTTTCCAAAACCAAATAACTCCAAGCGTGGCGGAATCAATTAAAAGATATAGAAATACCATCGCAGATTTTGAATCACTATTAAATAATAAAAATAAAATTATTCAAGCTTTAAATAAAAATTATTTACAATTAAAAGAAGAAAATAAGGAATTAATGCTAAAACTTAATAAAAAAGAGAACCTGATTGAACAATTGAATAAAAAAATAGATTATGTCCCCATTATTTGTGATAAATTAAATAGTGAGATTAAAAAAAGAGATTTAAAAAAACAAGCATTAAATCAAGAGATTACTCAACTTAAACAAGAATTAAGTATACTCTTAAAAGCTAAGGATTTACAAGAATTTAATGAGTTTCAGGATAAAATTCAAAATCTTTTGAATATGATTAATAATAAAAATAAGACTATCAATTTTTTAAAAGAGCAAATAACCAAACAAAAAAATGTAATATCAAAATTAAAGGAATTAGATAAATCTTCAATAATTAAAACAGAATGATGGTTGTAGATTATATTACAAATTAAGAGGCATTAGTATTTGGTTCTACTAATAATTTACTTTTTAAAATTTCTGCTCTTCTTATAGGTACAATTTCTTTTGATTTCTTGTATATTTTTGATGCAGTTTTTCCATAAACCAAATCACATACAAATTCATTAAAATTCAGTTTTGCAGATTCTTCCTCTAAAATTTCTTTGATGATTTTACGAATAGAATATTTTTGTTTATGTGAAATTCTATGTTCTGTAAACACTAAAGCTGTTATTCTCAATACATAACCATCTTTTGTCGTAATATTGTATATTCCATCTATTCTAGTCGTCAGTCTTCTTACCAAGCTTCGTAAATAATCTCTTGTAAAATCAGAACCCACAAATTTAGTATAGGCGATGTTTCCAATTACTTTTTCAACTTTAAATTTCAATTTAACATGCATTTGGGAAAAATCATTAGTTAAATCTGATAAAGTAATTTCAACTACTCTCGATATTACATGCTCTGGGGTTTTTGCAGGCGTCATCCCAATTTCTGCTTCACCAAAATATTCTGGCGAAATTAATGTATAAAACTCTTTTACTTCCATGTGTTTCTTTTTATCTGATGATTTTTTTCTGCGGCTTGACATATTACCAACTATTCGATTATTATATTGTAATAAGGTTAGATTTTTTTTTAAATTAAAAGTTTTTGCTCGTAAAATTTTTATGTGTTTATTCAATCTGTTTTTTTATAATACTTTCTAAAATATCAAGATATTCTTTTATATTAATCTTATTTGAAATTTTTACTATAGCTTTTTTTCTATTTCCAATAGTTTTTGTATCAATTTTTAATTTTTTGTTTGTTTGTTTTATAACCTCCCAAATATTAATTTTCTTATTTTCACCTTGAAATGGATTAATGCCATAAATAATATTGACATCTTTTTTGTATTGTAAATAACCTAAGACAATTTTATTTGGATTCAAGATATGATTCTTTAATGCAATTGATATTATCGGAATTATAATTCTATTGGTAATAATAGAACCACCTAAAATACATTGTACTAATGATTTTTCAATCAAATTATCAGGAGTGCTAATCCAATCTAAATAAAATGTAATCGAATCTCTATACTTTTTATATAAATCTGTTGCTTCCCTCAATTGAGTACCACGATCTCCCAAACACACTCTGAGCCCAGTACTCGGAAAATTCAATCTACCACATGCATTTAATAGAATTGCATATTCTCTTGCATCTCTTAATACTGATTTAGGCATTTCATTTAAAAAAATATAATTTATTCCGACTATGTCTTTACGAGCTGGCGTATATTTTATCAATTCTGAATTCAATTCACTTATTTTCTGATTACTCAAATCTTTTAAAGTGATATTTAAAGGGATGTTAAGTTTGATAAGTAAGTCGCTAATAGCTTTTTTATTATTAGTTAATCCATTAAGATATGGTTCAATAGTTTCTAATAACGAATTTAAAATATGACTTTCTTGTCTAAAAAATCTTGGGCCTTTTTGTTCATCAATCAACTTCAACTCTTTGCAGTCGTCCAATATCAATTTATTAAGTCCTAGCAACCCATGCATTTCTCCTTTATCTTGGTTATCTCCTAATGCCCCAATGATCCCAAATGGTAGTAAGTCTTCAATTAATCCCAAACTTCCTAATTCTATGTTTAATTGACAAATTGCTCTTGCAACATAATATGTAATTCCTGAAGTAGATATCTCTAATTCCCCATCAATATTTAACTCCTCAAGATTAAAATACAAAAGATCATAATTTCCACTTTTACTTCTTAGATAATCGTTGTCTAAAACAATGACTTTATTATGGGGAAAAAGTTTGTTTAAATAATGAAGTGTTGTGGACCCAATATCTAGAAAAACAAAGTATCCTTCTTCTATTCTATTCTTGAATTCATCTATATATTTGATTATCCATTCTTTATCTATATAATCAACAAATCTTAAATGAAATTTACCCTCTAAATTTAGAATTAATTTTATTAAAATTGCTGAAGCAGCTATCCCATCCGCCTCATAGTTACTTATTATATAAATAATCTCTCCACTAGTTATCCATTCATTTAACTTTTTTGCTATTACATTGACTCTATCAAAAAATTTGGAGTATTGCTCCAATACATTTCCCCTTTTCCGGGTATAATTTTAAATTAAAATCCAGTTATGAAATAAGAGTGGCTGCTTTATCCGGGCTATATTTCCAATAAGCCGGTAATACTTTTTTACGACGATAGTATTTTGATAACCGATGAATTTTACTCTCTAACAGAAATAAACTCCTTTTACTCCTGAAGTCTTTTGGATTTTCCTCCATATGCCTCCTTAAATTAACAGCTTTTTTAATAAGGTTATAGAGGTCTTCTGGTATTGCCATAGCAAGATCATTTTCTTTCAAAATTTGAGTAATTCTTTTTCCAGTGATTAACCTTGACAATGGTACCCCATAACTATCCCTTAATATCATTCCAATCATTGCAGGCTTATGCCCTTCCCGCGCCAATTTAATTATCATATTCTCGACTTCTTCCTTAGACTGCAGACCTGCCCATGAAGGGTAAGTAGGATGCGGTGGTCTATGTGATGAAGATTTTCCATGTTTTGGTGATTGCATTCTACCCATTATTCATCACAATAACTATTTTTAAGATTTAAATTATTTTTTTCTTTATTAATTTTGGATTATCAATTTATTTTTATCAATTTTTAAAAATCTTGTTATTATGAATTAGAATTTGAAAGATACTTTTTAAAATTTGTTATTTTTTATTTAGTCAATTTTTAAAACTTGTGGTTAAGGAGTGTGTTTTTTTGGTTTATAAAGTTTGTTCAAACCCCAAATTTTTTAATGTAATTTCCTAATTTTTTTAATGCGTCAATGCGATGTGAATATTTATTTTTATTTTCTATACCCATTTCTGCAAATGTCATTCCATTCCCTTCTATTGGTATGAATATCGGATCAAACCCCCAACCTTTGTCTCCTTTTATTCTATCTGAAATTAAACCATGGGAAATCCCTTCGAATAATACGTTTTTATTGTTTTTAAAGTCATAATATGCAATTACCGCTTTAAAATAAGCTTTTACTTCATTATTACCCCTAATTGGCTTAAGTAAATTCAAAATTCCTTGATTTCCAATAGTTTTATAGACATACGCTGAATATGGACCTGGAAAACCATTTAATATTTCAATAAATAATCCTGCATCCTCTACAAATTGTGGCGCTTTATTTTTTTGTAATAAAAAATTTAAACTGAATTCCGCAATTTCTTCAAGTTTATCGGATTGAATTTCAGGGACTTCAATACCTTTTATCCTCTCAATTTCAACATTATAATTTTTTCTCAAAAATAATTTTGCTTCCTTAAATTTTCCATCATTACTAGTGATAAAATATATCATTTTAATCTAATAATTCATTTTTTGTGAAAAGAACCGTTTATTATCGAACCATTAATTAGATTTTCTTCCAATAAATTAGTGATTATAATATAAACTTCGTCATAATCTATATCAAGAATATTTGCTAATTCATCAATCGGAAATTTATCTTTTTTTTCTAAAAATTTTTTAATGGAGTTATATACTAATCTAACTTTAACATCTATATCCTTTATTTTTGTTTTTTTTGTATTATTCTGTGTTTTTTTGTCCATTTTTTCTAATTTTTCCATTTTATCTTTATTTTCATAATGTTCTTTTATTTCCGATGCTAATAACCAAAGAATTATCCCAAAATATAAGGGAGTAATTACTATAAGTATTATAATCCTCCACCAATAATCTAAATTGAAAAATACCAATATCCAATAAACTTCTGGAATAATAAATAATATAAAAACTAATGCTAAGATTACTGCAAATGTTATTATCAATATATTTTTTCTATTAATCATTTTTAGTCTAATATCCAATATTATTCAATTTTAAAATAAAATTCATATTAAATTATAAAATGATATTTACTAATAAAATATTTCCCAAATAAATTAGATGTGAGGTTATGAATATCGATATCAGCTCGTGAAATTAAGCATTGTTTGATAGCTTTTATTTCATTTACTAACAAGCTGAAATTAAATTCACCCGAACTTTGTCCATGGCCTCTAAAATTGAAAGTAACTATGACAAATCCTGCACAGGCAATTTTAATAGCATAACTTTTCATAAATTCTTTAGACGCCATACCGCCATGTCCTATTATTACTGCTTTTCTCTCATTCTCATGTACTTTCGGTCCTATTACATTGAATATTATGTTTGTTCCATCATCTGTTATTGTTGCTAAATAATATGTGACTTTTATGTTAAAAGGGACATTTAAAATTAACATAGTACCTGTAATAAACATTAATAAAAGGATACTAAAATATATTATCCTTTTTTTTCCAAAATCCAATTTGATTATCTCCTTTCTATTATTTAATATATAATAAATTATTTTACTTAATTAGCTTAAATTTATTCCTCTATTATAAGGTAATGAACCAATTCAAAATATTTTTTCATTAAGTTATATTTAAAGAAAAATTATATATTCATAAAAATCAATTCAACATAATTAAGATTGAAAAATTATGTCCAAAAATGGAGGTAACAGATTGAAGATTTCTGATAGTGAGCGTGTAAATATAGAGGACGCAATCAAACGAAAAATCCGAGCCGCAAATCGAGCTGCAAAAATGAACAATATTAGGAAAGTTATGTCGTTATATTATGACATCTCTGGTCTATTCTTAGATTTAGGTAATGAAGAAAAAGCTAAAATGTTCAACAAAACAGCAAAAAAATATGAAGCAACTTTAAAAATACAAGAAATAATTGAAAAATATATAAATATCGCTAAAAATGAATATTCAAAAGGTAATTATCAAAATGTAGGTCAAATTTATATTAAATTATCTAATATTATTAAAAAGATTGATCCAAAAAGAGGAATAGAATTTAGGAATTTTGGCGAAAAAATGCTTAATTTAAAACAAGGACAATCTATTTCTCATCAATCAAAGAAATCAAATCAACAAGAGGATATTGAACAAGTATTAATCGATTTAGTTTTAATATGCCCAAAGTGTGGGCGTGATTTAGACCCTGATTCAGACATTTGTAAATATTGTGGTACAAAAATTGAATAATATTTAATTATCTTTGAAAATATCTTCCCCTACTCTCTATTTCGGTAATTTTTACTTTAATATTTTGAAGAAATTCGGCACCAACTATTCTCTTATATCCTGTCAAAATAGCATCAAAACATTCATCTGCAAATTTATAATGAGTACTTTCTAATGCTTTTTTAATTAAATGTAAATCAACTCCTTTATCTTCTAATGAACTGGAAAAACCTCCTAGCCCAAAATCAATAAAATAAATGATACCATTTTTTGCTATAATTATATTTGAAGTGGTCAAATCTCCGTGTATAATGTCATTTGAATGGAGTAACCCGATTTTCTCCCCAACTTTCTCACAAATTAAATTTTTATTTATCAAATGGTTCATATCTTTTTTTAATTGATTTCCTTCTATATAGTCCATATAGATAGACGTATTTTTAACATCTATCATATATATAAAAGGCGTAGGTACTCCTATCTTTCTTGCTTCAAGCAATAATTTTGCTTCATGGAATGTCCTTGATCTTCGTAATTGAAAATCTAACTCTTCAATTCTATAAGCTTTTTTATACCTGTATTTTCTAATAATTTTTTTACCATACCAAGTTTCTAAATATAAATTTGCTTCAGCGCCTTTTTTAAATAGCATTTTAATCGCCATCAAATTTTAATTAATCCATGGAATTTCTATTTCATCAATTCGCCATTTTGGCAATACATTACTCTCATCAATTTTTAGAAATTGTCTATAGTTAGCTTGTAATAACCCTGTCCATGCAATCATTGCTCCATTGTCCCCTGCAACTTGTTTTGGGACAACATAAAAAGTGGCACCGTGTTCTTCAGCCATAATTTTAAGCATTTCTTGTAAACGCAGATTTGCTGCCACACCACCAGTTAATAACACCTCATTTTTTTCAGTATGGGCGAGAGCTCTTTCGGTAACTTCTACAAGCATTCCAAATGAAACCTCTTGAATACTAAAACACATATCTTCTAACTTCTCTCCTGCTTCTAATTTATTTATTGCTGCGGTTAAAAGTCCTGAAAAAGAAAAATCCATTCCTTTTACCGTATATGGTAATTCCACAAATTTATTGGACAATTTTGCTAATTTCTCTACTTTTGGGCCCCCAGGATGTTGTAAATGAGCTTCTCTTGAAAAAACATCTAACATATTTCCGATTGGTATGTCCAAAGTTTCTCCAAACACTCGGTACCTTCCACCATCAAATCCAATAATTTGTGTATTGCCCCCTGAAGTATAAACACATATTGGGTCTTTAGCATCGCAAAATAATTTACCGATTTCTAAATGCGCCAAACAATGATTTACTCCAATTAATGGTATATTTAAAGTCTGATGTAGTGTTCTAGCTATGACTGCACCTACTCTTAGGCATACTCCCAATCCCGGCCCCTGAGAAAAAGCCACATAATTTATATCTTTAAGATTAAAGTTATTAGAATTCTTAACCTCTTTTATTAATTCTCGGGCATATTTGAAATGATGTTCTGCAGCTTTTCTCGGGTGAATACCACCACCAATTTCAGGTATAAATGTTTTCTGTACCTGTTTTAGTATTTTTCCTTCTGAATTAATTACTCCAATTCCTAAAGTATGTGCTGTTGATTCTATTCCTAAACAAATTTTCATATTTTCCAGTTTTAATTACTTTTTTAGTTAATATTATTTAATTTTGATTTTAGAGATAATTTTGATATTTTTATATAAATTGTATCATCATCGCTTTTAAAATAACAATTGATATGGATTATTTTTTTTAATAGTTTAAAGATCAAATAAATAAATAATAGAAGATATAATAGAAAATATTGTCGTTTTTTTATGAATAATCCATAAATTTAAATCTTTATCTCTTAATTTTAAATTATTTTAATATATAATTTCTAACATATTTACAATTTACATGAAACTTTTTATAGATATTAAAATTTTTTATTATTTTATTTAGGAAAGATTAAAATTTAATATGTTGGTTGTTAATACTTGAAAAATGAAATGTCAATTATGTGGTAAAAAAGAAGCAGAATTTGAATGTATCGATTGTGGAAGATTAATTTGTAAAGATTGTGCAATATTTTGCGAATTCAAAGAAAGAGGATATTGTGTTCAGAAATTAGGGGATATTGTTGTATATGAATGCAAAGGAATCTTTTGTAAAAGATGTGCTGATTTTACCTTAGTACATAGATGTTATGAATGTAACGTCCAATTTTGTAATGCAATTTTAGATACTTTAATTTATGAGTGTGATAAATGTCTGAACAAAATTTGTCCAGATTGTAAAGAATATCATATTTCGCATTGTGATGTTGTTTTTGACCGAGAAAAAGCACTAGACAGATTATATAAAAATATTCACAAAGATAATGAAAATAAATAGCTGTACCGTCCATTTATATTTTTATAAATAACCAAAATCCTCTAAAAATATTAATTTTTTCAATATATCCTATTATTAAATCAAAAACTTTTTATCTTAATATTCAGAAAAATATCAAAAATCAAAGATAATTATTTCTAAATATATTAAATTTTAAAATAAGGATAGTGATGTACTGTAAATGGTAAAAACAACAAATAAAGGAAAACAAAGTGAAATAAATATCGGGCTTGTTGGGCATGTTGACCATGGTAAAACTACTCTTGTAGAGGCAATGTCTGGTGAATGGACTGATAGACACAGTGAAGAAAAAAGAAGAGGAATTTCTATTAAATTAGGATATGCTGATACTGTTTTTATGAAATGTCCGAGCTGTCCAGAACCCGAATGTTATACAACGGAATTTTTAGCTAAAAAAGGCAATAAATGTCCTAGGTGTGGTGAAGAATTAGAATTATTGCGTCGAGTCTCATTTATTGATGCTCCAGGACACGAGATTCTTATGGCAACTATGATTAGTGGTGCTGCATTAATGGATGGTGCTGTCTTAGTAATAGCTGCTAATGAATCTTGCCCACAACCTCAAACTCGAGAACATTTTGCATCGCTTCAAATTACTCAAGTAAACAACTTGGTGATTGCTCAGAACAAGATAGAAATTGTTTCAGAAAAAAAAGCGATCGAAAATTATTTACAAATTAATGAGTTTATTAAAAATAAAATAGAAGCCCCAATAATTCCAATCAGTGCAATTCATAAAGCAAATATTGATTTATTAATTCAATTTATTGAAAAAACAATTCCAACCCCTAAAAGAAATGTAAAAGTCCCACCTTTAATGTGGATAGCTCGTTCATTTGATATTAATAAGCCGGGTTCTCACCCATCACAGTTAAAAGGAGGTGTTTTAGGTGGGTCAATTAGTAGAGGAAAACTACGTGTTGGCGATGAAATACTAATTTTACCTGGTTATCCAGATAGAAAAAATCCTGGTAAGTATATTCCATTAACAACAGAGATAATTTCACTATATGCAAGTAATTCGTTAATTGATGAAGCAGGTCCCGGTGGGTTAATTGGAATCGGAACAAAATTAGACCCAGCTCTTACAAAGGCTGATAGCTTAATAGGTAATGTCATAGGATATAAAGATAAACTCCCTCCATTAAGATATGAACTTCAAGTAGAAGTTAAATTAATGGAAAGAGTAGTTGGGATAAAAACTACAAAAGACGAAAAGTTAATGGTAGTTAAAAAATTACAAAAAGGGGAACGATTAATGATTAATATTGGTGCAGCAACTCTTGTAGGCATTATCACAAAAATACATAATGATATTACGGAAATGAAATTGATAAAACCTGCTTGCGCGGAAAAAGGTGATAGAATTGCTATAAGCAGACTTATAAATAAACGCTGGCGCCTTATAGGCTATGGAATTATAGTAGATTAATTTACTTTTTTTGGTCTGAAAATATATGAAAAATACTGATAGAGAACTAAATATTTTACTAGACACTAACTTTTTAATTGTTCCATTTCAGTTCAAAATAGATTTAAAATCGAGATTTGATGAGTTAATTGACAGGAAATATTCCTTAATATTATTAAATGAAGTATATGAAGAGCTAGTAAAGATTTATAATAAGGCGCGAGGCAAAAGAAAACAAGAAATAAAAGCAGCAATCACTTATTTCAAAAATAAAGAAAAAATTACAATTCTAGAGAAACAAGATAATGAATCTATTGACGATCTTTTGATCAGAATCGCAAAAAAATTTAATTATGTTGTTGCTACTAATGATAAAATACTAAAACGCAGACTAAAAAATTTAGGGATAAATTTTATTTATGTACGGCAAAAATCATTTTTTAGAGCTAATCGTTTCTTAGGATAAAATAAAAGGTAAAATCAAAAGTAAATTAAATATCATCCATAAAATTTTAAAAATATAAATAATTCAAAAATCATATTACTTAAAATATAAGAATAAAATTTTTAATGATTTATTTTAGTCTTATTAACATTCTCATTTATTGAATTAAGGTTGTAATAAAAAAATGTTTAAACTTATTGAAGTAGAGAATACTATTTCCATTCCTCCAAATAGGTTCTATGAGGATATCAATGAAGTAACTCTTGAACTACTTCAAAAAGAATATGAAGAAAAAATAACTTCCGACCTTGGATTTATTATTGCAATCCATAGTGTAACTGAAATAGGAATTGGAAAATTAATTCCTGGAGATGGATCTGCCCATTATCGATGTAAATTCAAAATGGTCGTATTTAAACCCAATTTACATGAAATTATAGAAGGTAAGGTAGTAGAAGTAGTCGATTTTGGCGTATTCATTCGGTTAGGTTGCATAGATGGGTTAGTACACATTTCACAAATAACAAATGATTATATTTCTTTTGATGGGAATAAATCTATGTTGATCGGAAAAGAAACTGGGAGTTTTTTAAGAGAAAATGATATAGTACGGGCTAGAATTGTTGCAGTTTCAATAGGAACTGGTGGTACAAGAAGTGGAAAATTGGGTTTAACGATGCGCCAAGATTGGCTGGGCAAAATTGATTGGATTCAAGACCGCATTAAATTAATTAAAGAAGGAGTTCCTCCAGAAGAATTAAAAATAAAAAAAGCCGCCCCAAAGAAAAAATCCAAAAAAACTACAAAAAAGACGACAAAAAGGACTACAAGAAAAAGTACCAAACAAACTACTAGAAAAACAACTAAAAGAACTTCATCTAAAAGACGATAAAGGAAGTGAATTAATATTCCTGAGAAAGCATGTAAAAATTGTAGGTTTATTGAAGAAAATTCAAATCAATGTTCAAATTGTAAAAGTTTCAATCTGTCTTCAGAATTTTCAGGTTTTGTGATAATTTTTGATACTGATTCTTTAATTGCGAAAAAATTACAAATTAAAAATCCCGGTAAATATGCATTGAAGGTTCGTTAATGGTGATAAAGTGGAAAAAAAGGGTAAAAATGTAAAAATAACTGATGAATTAATTATTATTTTAAAAAAACCGTTGGGAAAATTCTTTGTAGGTTCTGTAGAGGAAACTACTGAACAAGTAAAAAACTTATTTACTCAATTTGGCGAAAAAAATAAACCACCATTAGTTATTAGTGTAGGTGATGTCTGTACCAGGTCTCTTATAGAAAAAGGTATCAATATTGATGTTGCTATTATTGATGGAAAAACTTTAAGAACAAATAATGAGGTTGTTAATTTCCCCGCTAAAAATATATTAAAATTAAAAAATAAAAAAGGTTATATTGAAGGAGCTGCTTGGCATATTATTGATAATGCAATCAAAAGAAATGATAAACCTATATTGATTCAAGTTGAAGGTGAAGAAGATTTGCTAACATTAATTGCAGTACTTGAAGCTCCATTAAATTCAATAGTATTTTATGGCCAGCCTCCAATTAAATCATATAATATGGAACAAGGTTTGGTTATGATCACTGTAACTCCTCCTAAAAAAGAAGAGTTTATTGGTTATTTAGAAAAAATGGAATTAGTTGATGAAAATAGTTAGGTGTAAGAAAAATGGCTATCAAAGATATGTACGAACATAACAACATTTTATTAAATCGTCGTGAATTAAATTTTATTTTATTTCATCCAGCTGAACCTACTCCAACGCGGCAATCTGTCCGTAATAAAATTGCGTCAAAATATGCTGTGGATATAGACCTTGTGTATGTCTACAAATTACAACCTGAATTTGGAAGAGGTTCAACAAAATGCGAAGTATATGTTTATGATTCAAAAGAAATAGCAGATAAATTGGTACCTGAGTATATTAAAAAAAGAAATCAAATAAAAGAAGAAAAAGGTGAGTAAACTGTCCTCTAGAAAACCTAAAAGTAAAAAGAAAAAAGTATCGGTACGCGTTAGTGATTATTATAAAATAGATGGCGATAAATTAATCCGAAAAAATCAATTTTGTACTCGGTGCGGTCCTGGAGTGTTTATGGCCGATATGTTTGATAGATATGTTTGTGGTAAATGTGGTTTTACTGTTTTTAAAAAACAGCCTACTCGTAAATCTCATAAATAAAAAAGAGGGACAATAAATGAGCAAATCAAAGTCAAAAGTAAATGTTGTGATTTCCGATCCAAAAATTGGAAAATCAATTCAAATACAAATAGATGATTCAAAATTTAAAAATTTATTAGGCTATAAAATTAATGATGAAATATCTGGGCAATTATTAGGATATGACCAAAAATACAAGTTTAAAATTACTGGTGGGAGCGATAAAGATGGATTTCCAATGCGCAAAGATATTTCGGGCTCTGTTCGTAAAAGAATTTTATTAAAGGGTGGTGTTGGATACCACCCTAAAAGAAAGGGGCTAAGAAGGAGAAAAATGGTACGGGGCAATACAATCAATGAAGATATAGTTCAAATTAATCTTATTATTACAAAATACGGTAATAAGCCAATAATTGAGCCGTCCTCCGAATAATTTATCATTTAAAGACCCCAAAATTTATTATTTTTCCGTTTTATTTTTACTAATTCTTTTAATGCTTTCAACTCACTCTCATTTAATTGGTCTTTAAATTTCTCAGTTAATGTTTTAAAATTGAATTCTGACATATCTATATAAAATAAATCTCCTTCGTTAATCTGGCGTCCAACAGTAAATGGACTTTTAATTGAGATAGCTACTTCCATACCCTCATTTGCTTCTTGTATATTTTGCCCTTTATCTTGTATTTGCTGTATTATACCAATTTTTTTCCCATCTTTATTAATTAGCGTCATTTTTGGTCTAAGTTTTCCGCTTATTACTTTAACTCCTATAACAATTGGTGATGATTTTCTAAAAGTATAGCCCGGTAAAAATTCAATTACTGCCGGTAAAATCATATTTTTAAGTTCAAGTGATATTAATCTGTCTATCTCTCCCTTATGCCAAAATTCAAAATCTTCTATTAATTTATAGATTATTTTATTTTCAAAAATTTTAATATCATTTTCTAAAATTTCTTCTTTTGCATCTGGTAAAATTTTTACATTAAAAGCTAATATTGCAGACCATGAAGGATCTTTTTGCTTGACGATGTTTGCTTCTGTAACATCCCTTTTTGATACATTTCCGACATCAGCTATTCTGATGGGTATGTTTCTATTCTTCAAATAATTGACAATAGCTTCTAAAGACCCTAATGTATCTGCTTTTAATATTACCCCTAAATTTTCAGTGCTAATAAATAATTGTTTCATTTCTGATTGTACATCTGATATTGCTTCTTGAATTTCATCATCATTTCTTGCAACAATGACTGGGGCTCCTGCGACAACTCCTTCTTTTAAATCTGGGGAAACAATTTTTACACCCATTGCAGCAATTACCTCATCTATCTGCTTGAACTTTTCTCTAGGGTCTCGAATTTCATCTAATGGTTTAGGTACAAGTAATGCTTTTACTTTTGTAATTATAGGCTTGTCTTTACCCCCCACCACAATTGTATCGTTTTGCCTAATTATCCCATCATATAAAATAGTGTCGATTGTAATTCCTAAGCCCACTTCTTCTTTAACTTCCAGAATTGTGCCCTTCCCGCTCCCTAAATTTACATTTAACCGCTTTTTGAGGAATCCCATAGTTAATCCTGAAAGGACCATTAATAATTCAGGTATACCATCAGCAGTAACAGCACTTGTTGGTACTATTGCAACGGTCTTAGTAAAATTTGATATTCTATCAAACCGTTCCGAATCAAACCCTTCTTCTGATAGTTCTCCTACAATTTCATATATTTTTTTATCTAACTCTCTTTTTACATAATCTGCTTGTAATGAAATGGATTTAAGTAGAGTATTACCAGTACTTTTCCAGCCAGGTATCCTGTCAAGTTTATTAGCTGCAATTAAAAATGGCGTCCTTCGTTCTTTTAATATTTTAATGCATTCATAAGTTTGTACTTGAAAACCCGTATTAATATCAATGACTAAAATTGCAATATCTGCAACTGAATTACCCCGTCTCCTTAAATTCATGAAAGCTTCATGACCTGGTGTGTCTATTATTAATAAACCTTTAATATCTAATTTAATATTCGTGGATTTTAATAATTCTCCACATATTTGAATAATTGTTTCTGCTGGAAAAAAACTTGCTCCAATATGTTGCGTGATTCCACCTGCTTCGCGGAGCTGAACTGATGTTTTTCTTATTTTATCTAGTATACTTGTTTTTCCACTATCTATATGGCCCATTATAACTACTATGGGAGATCTTTCATGTTTAACTGTTGTATCATTCATTTTTATAACCTAATAATAAAATCCAAAAAGTTCTTTTCTTTAATATTTAAATTAATCCATCTTTTTTTGAATTTTTTTCGCTTATTTAATCTATATAACCCAAATAGACCATTACATTTTACTATTGATTTTATATTATTTACTTGTTTGTAAATGGTCTATTGAAACTATTCTTATTAATATTAAAATGTTATTAATTATTTTTGAAAATATTACTATATTTTTTTATTTCTACACGAAGGAGTTTTAATTCTATAAGTAAATAAATAATAAATCTCTCTAATACAATTAAAAAGTCGAATAGTAGTATAAAATTGACCAAACGAATAAATAATTTTCTAATCGTTATTTAAAAAACTGAAAACTATAATATTTTCAAGTAAAAAAAGAAAAAATATAATTAAATTATTTAAATTCAACAGGTTCGATTATTTTTCGCTGAATTAAATTGTATATTCCACCTATTATTTCGATATCCGGTTCAGTTCTTGCAGCTTTAGCCATTGAGATTACTAATGGTATAAAAAAGTAATTGATCCCACGGGTTTTCATTATACTACTTATAATTTTAATTAATGCAATTTCCAATTTGGACAGGTCTTTAATAGGTTTGTTATTTTCAATCATTTGTAAATATTGATTTCCAGTTTGGGTAAAGACTTGTGGATAAGTTAAATAGAGGTCAAATACCTCTTTTACAATATCACCAGCTGTCTTGAAGACTGCGACATTGCCTCTAAAATTAACAAGTTCATTATAATATATTTGTTCAAATTGTTTTTGGAATTCTTTAAGTTTTTGTCTTATTTCCTCGGATGCCGTTGCTTCGGTTATCAATGCAACTCTTGTTAAATTACCGTCCATTACCAAGATTTTATATTTTGAATAGCTTAATTCAAATCCTTCGCTTACTCCCTCTTCCTGACCTTTTTTGGAAAGTTCTGATTCAAAAGCGCTTATTGCGGTGAAAAATCCGCTAACTAAGACCGGGTCAAATTCTGTTTCACTTATTGGATAATTAAAAATGGATGCACCTGCATTTTTATGTACGACCATTAAAAATTGTAAATTAGCAATATCTTTAAATTTGTTTGAGATTTTGGTAAGTCTTTTAATTTTTCGCGCTATTCTTGGTTTAGAAATTGTATACTTATAGGTTATTACCATTGCTGTTAGAATAGCTGCTCCAATTATACCCCATAATAAAAATCTTCCGAAATACTCCCAGATTGAAATTATATTAACTGTAATTGGTGAATTATATGTACTACTATATGTTTCGACTGAGCCTTCATATTCAATGAAGATATCTAATGAATTAATTCCTGAAGGTATTATAATTTCAACCAATGCCAATCCATTAGCATCTGTCTTAGCGATTCTAGCTGGGATTTTACCTCCAAAAGAGAATTTAATTGTTTTGTTAACTAACCCCATGTCATTTGTGCTATTTATTAGAAATACACTAATTGATAATGATTGCCCTTCAATTTTCTCAGTAGGAATTACATATTGTGGGTTTAGAATTATTTTTGTTTGGGTCTTTTCTTTGATCATTAAATTAATCGAAATCGTGGCTGTACTACAATTTTCTGCCGTTGCAATTACATTTATTTTATAATTCTTATTTCCTGTAATATTTTCCCCAGTTAATGTTATTGTCCCTGATTCATAGATACTTTCACCAGGCATAGCCAATGTAAAATTTCCATGTAATGAAGTATTTTCAATTCTATATTCTATGTGCCCCCAATCAATATCTGCTTTATGAAAAGTGTCCTTAAAACTACATTTAAAGTTAATTCGTTCGTGAATATATTGTGTTATATTATCAACATCTGAAATAAGTTGCACAGGAACCGGCTTAATCTGTAATGGTATATTTTGAATTAAACCCATATCATAACCTGTTTTCTCCGCTTGAACTCGGATATAATATGTGTTATTTATTGGTAGATTTGTTGTATCTATTTTTATCTTATATAAACCTCGTTTCGACTCATTTTTCGTAATGCTATAAAGATCATCCCATTCTAATACTTTTTTCCTTGGACCAAATATTGACACATTCAATAAAGCACCTGAAATATTATAACCCCGTATAGCATCTTTATAATTAATAATGATAAATTGAGTTGTGTCATTAATATAAGGAAATCTCGTAAAATTTTCAATTATTGTTAAATTTGTTGGTGTGGGTAATATATTTAACATAGTGGCTTGAAATGAAATTTCTGTCCCATTTTGCCATTCAATTATTATTGAATACCTTCCACCTATTGCAAGTGGGTCTAATTCTGGGTCCCAATCAAATGTTGCATTTCCATTAACATCTAGTTGTTTATATGTTTCATAATGAGTAAAATTATTCGGACTTGGGTAATAAATCCCTAATTTAACTGTCCCCGAATTCTGTCCATATATTGTTGCATTTATTCTGACTTTATCATATATTTGAATTTCTGAGGCAGGTATATAACTTGTCCCAGTATTTTTATATATTAATATATGTCCCATATAATTATTACTTTGGGCAAGTACTGACCAACTACCATTACTTACATCTTTTATTATTATAGATTTATTGTCTGATGATATTTTATAATTAGAATAATTATTTGTTTCTTTTTTTATTAATAGAACCTTCCAATCTAACGGTTTTGTAATATTAATGGATGATTCAACGAAATTAGCTGGAACTTCTAAATTAGTGCTAATATTCCATTTTATTTTATTTTGTAGGTCATAATCAAAGGTATATTGAGAGTCCATAGTAAAAGTGGATTTAATTGTATTTGTAATGTTTAAATCGAAGGAAATACCTCCCATCCATCTTGATTTTATCGTGTAATGATATTTTTTGTCTTCACTTGGATATAGTGGTGTATCATTCACCCACCTACCTTTTGGAGCACGTTGCCATCCAATTGTACATGCATAATCTACTGATAATTTGCTAAAATTAGCACAATTTTCTCCTATACTCCCGTTTAATGCAATTGCATTATCACCGTTTATTGTATCATTCACTCCAAATATTGTTATATTGTTCATTGGATCGGTATTATTAGTATAAGCGATTAAAACCCACCAGTAATTGCCACCTTCTACTCCATTTAAATATTCGAAATTAAAAGTATACCATATTTCGGATGTAGTCGATGGTAATCCTACAGAATACATCAGTAGTTTTTTAATGTTTGGCCCATTTCCAGTTCCATTATCTGGGAATACCATCATATTCATTGGTGTATTATTATAAGTGCTTTTAATTCTAATTGTTATATTATTCAATAATGCATTTTTAACTGGAATTGTAAAGTTTTGAGCTGCTACTGAATATTTTCCTTCAGTAGATGTGATATTTCTGATACTAATACATTTATTAGAAATCTGGTCTTCCACAGTGATATTTTGAGCTTTATATATAATATCTTTAAAAGGAATTACATCAAAACCTGGATGCCACCCAACTTTACATGCAAAATCTCCATTCAATTCGTGCCAAATCATTGTATTATTTTGAAATACTGTTCCATTAAGTGCTATTGCATAATTACCATTCGTATCATTACGACCTTTAACAGATATATTCGCCCCATTTGTAGTATTTCCAAGAAGTAGCCACCAGTATTTTCCTTGCATTAATCTTGGTTGCTCAAACATTGTAAAGGTAATCCATTGATCTGTATATCCATCTGTAGGAAATAAATAGGCACCAATATCTATTATTGGATTACTATCTGAAATCTCTGGATAACCCAGTCCAGTATCTGCTACTATTCCCACATAAAGAATATTCTGATATAGATATGAATTATTAAAAGACAAATATAAACTAATATTGTTTAAAACTCCCTTTTGGTCGAATGTAAAATTCTGGGAAACACATTTGCTTTCTCCTGATATATTATAAACATATCCTAAAATTTCTGTAGTTTCATTTTCAATGGTGTCTATTCTCGTAGATGGTCTTAAAAGGTTTTCAATTCCAAGCCCAATTTCGGATGGTGCCGGTCTATTATTTACTGGTGATATATTTACTACTAAACATAAATCTGCCGGCTCATATTTGACATTACCCAGTGTCCCAGCAAATAAATAACTTTTATCTTCATCATTTTTGTCAGAATTAAGATATAAATATCTTATGTCGAATACGCTAGTTTTTCTAGGCATTATAACACAAATGAAATAATAACCATTTCCATAAGTATCTCTATAAGTATTATTAATATCTAAAAGAGCATTTCCTCCTGTATTATCACATGGAAACAGCTCCCAATGTGCTGCACGCCGCTGATTTAAATCTGGAATTGATGGATTATATGCTATTTTCTCAGATACAAGTGAAATAAGCGAGTCTGGCATTACTAAAAATGTAACTGGATCTCTTGATGCATTATATGTCAAAATATACCAAGCTGGGCCGTTTGTAACATTAGTTTCCTGAACAAAAATTTCTACACTATTTAAAATACAATTTACTGGTATTTTTATCGAAGTCCAAACGAAGGTATTGTAAATATTATTTTCTATAAATATTGATGGATAATTGTCCACTATATATTTAGTAGAATTCGATTTAATATTCTCTATTGTAAAATTGTTAAATGTTAAATTCCAATTATTATTATCTACCTCAAAATTGAATTTTCTGTCTGGATTCAATTTACTGTCTTTAATTGTTCCACTTATTAAATGGGTCTTATTACTCTTTATAATAGTTTTTAATTGACTTCCTATCCCATAAATACTGTGATTGTTGCTGAAATCTTGTTTCATAAATGAGTTCAGTGTATCTTTATTTGAATTATTATCCAAATTTATATTATTAATAAAATTAATTTGGTAAATTATACTAAAGAATAAGGAGTTTAAGATTAAAATCAATAATAGAGGTATGAATGTTTTTACTTTTATTTTGTGTGTCAACATCTTAAATTTCATAAAAAGTCAACTCTTTAAATTAATTATTAAAATAGCTGTAATTACAATTATTTATGAAAATATTAACCTAATGGTTTTAAAAAATAAAAAATGAGAATAATTGAGCTAATTTATTATAATAGAATGTTTTCAATTATAATATCTACAAATCTATCAAGAATTTTACTATCTTTCTCAATAAATTCTTTACAATCGTTCAATAAATCACTTTTAAGTTGATCTCGATATACATTTATGTTTTCAGGGTCGGATTTTATTTTATTACAAAGTTCTCTAATTTTACTTAAATCAGTCTTTAATTCTCTATCCCATTTATTTATATAGTCAATAATTTTTTCTTTTACATTTGATTTTTCGGGTAATAGACCAAGATTTTCTCCCCATAGTTCTAACTCTCGCTCTGCACTTGCTAAACTATCTGATGCATGGATTGAATTTACTCCGCCATAAATTCCATATTTTCCTCTCAGTGTTGTTTTCTCTGCTTGGTGGCAAAAAGTATTACCGATAAAATTTCTTATACGATCTGGGTCTTCTTCTAAGATCATTGCAACAACTGGCGATAATTGCAACATTTTACAAAGCCAGGGGTAGAAAAATTTTCCTTTATGTTCCTCATAATGTTTTTCTGCTAAATTATTATTAACTGTAACTTCTTTAAATGCAATAATTTTAAAATCGTTATCAATGAAACTTTTCAATACTTTGGCACTAACTGGTCTTCTAATTGTGCAGTCTGGCTTTAAAAAGACTAAAACCTTTTTTTCGTTTTTGTCTTTCATTTTTGTCAAGTCAAATAAATTATTCAAATAATTAAAATATTACTATAAGGTAAAATTCCATTGAATAAAAAGTTTAATCTTATCTAATATTAAAAGATATTTAACAATTTTTTAAAAAAGTGGAAATAACATTTAAAATTAAATTCTCAATAATTTTTTACTAATATTTGCAAAATTAATAATTTACAAAAAGTTTATTCATAGTTTCTAACCCATTTCTCGCCTTTTTTAACCCATCGTTTCTTAGATATTCTATTCAAATATTCAATATATCTACTATCTGACCCCCAACCATAATCATCGATTCCTTGTGGATTGTTTTGTTTCAACCTTTTTGTAGGCTCTACAACAATTTTTATTTCTCCTTCTCTTCCTTTAATTTTAAACTTTTCTTTCTTGTTCCAAAAGTTTTCAATAGTTCTCAATCGTTCTTCTCCTTTTTTTACTTCCTCATAGAACCTAATACGGGATAGTAAATTTATTAATTTTCCATGGAGTATATCATAAATATAATCAGGGCGTTCCGAAAATAGATTTATATCATCGTTTTCCTTCCATTTTTTCAAAAACTCATATCCCTTTTTAGTAGCATTAATTATTGCATTTGATACAAAATACATCGGATATTTTTTTGATAATTCAATTGGTTCATAAAGTTTCATAAAAATACCAAGTTTATTGATTTTTGACTTGAAATATTCAGTATACAAATAAGTACCCAAATTTTTTTCCTCAAATTGGATTAGTAAGAAATCATTCCTTAAGGATTCATTCTCTTTAATTTTTTCATTACAAAGATTATTTACGGCCTCAATTAAATTTGAAAAAAGAATAATTACTTGTGTATTAATATTATCCGGTGTTTTTAGTTCATCTTCAAATGGTTTTTTCTTAAAAAATTTTGCTGGTAATAATTTGATATCCTCGATATTGCCAAATAAAATCACTGAATCAATATCTGTAATAATTCCGCTATTAAATAATTTCTCTGAATCAATTGGTATCGTAGCGTTGATTGCTATTAAATCACTTCCCCCATATTGTTTTATAATTCCAAGACTAGGTTTAGAGATTATCGACAACAATTTTTTAAATTCTGGCATTTCTTTAATACCATCAAAAAAATTGTCTTCACCATTCCACTCTTTATAATGTTCTTTATAATAATCCAAAAAAATTAGTCCAACATCTCGTAAATATATACTATTACCTGGGACGATCCATTCATTTCCAACTAATTCTACATTTCGTACTCCTAAAATAAAAAATTG
>SUPR01000051.1 GCA_005191425.1 Candidatus Helarchaeota ASGARD archaeon Hel_GB_B | reverse complement strand
TGATGGATTCAATGAAAATATCTGCTCTACGCTCTAAAAAGGCTTTCTTATAATAAGGAGGAAAGAGTAATCCTTTCTAATGACACCGCTCAGTCTTTATTGATTGAAATTTAGAAATGATAATTAGCCTAATAAATTTATAGTGATCTCTTATCGAATATTCTGCACAATTGGTTATATTTGCCAGAATTTTTTGAGTTAATATGGTTTTTTTATCAAGTTTTCGTTTAATTTGAGCAGCAGTATAAACAATAGCAACCGCAAAAATATAAGGATTTCTTCCACCGCGTTCTTGTAAATTGATTGAACTCAATAATTCCCTACTTTTATTTTTTAAATAATTTGAATATTCATTTAAATCAATATTATTTTTTAACAACCTATCGATTACTATATTTGAATTCATGATGCCCGAAATCACTCTTTCTATGTAGTTTTCACTTTTACTTGCTTTATGATTTATCAAATCCCTGAAATGTGGCTTAACTTTAATTGCTTCTCTTATTATTGATCTTGCAGATACTCTATAATTAAATTCCTTAAAAGTTTTTGCTAATTCTTGGATAGTAATGGGTGCATTCGCATTATACTCCCTAATGGACAAAAATATACATAGAGCTATTAAGACAACGTGGTTTGTAATATCTTCTTTATTTGTCTCTTTACTGATCTTTTTGTAATAATATGCGGCTCGATCCCGAATACTATTTGATAAATTTAATTTGTTAATGACTCTATTTAATATATTTAGAATCCGATAATCTGTTTCATTTTTTACAATTTTTGAACGTAAATCATACCTATATTTCAGACGTTTGAACAAAATTTGTTTATTTGGTGATAATTTATTTCCATATCTATCAGTAAAACTGCTTGAATATTGAAACCCAATATAACTGCCAAGACCATCGACCATATTCGGGCGTTCACCTAATGCTACAAATCGTGATGAGCTCGATACCGGCACATCATTTGTATTTTCCATTTGATACCTTGAAATTACATAATATCGTTCTATAACAAGTCCACATTTTGAACAAATATAATCACCTCTACACTCATCCAATATTAATTCATGGTCACAGTTTGTAATACTTTCAGAATGTTGCCCCTTTTTCATTTTAACAAATCTCTTTTTTTTATTAATAATCACATAAATGAATCCTAATAATAATTTTCAGACCAGTTTAATGCATTTAATTGAAACATAATTACTTTCGAATGGATGTTTAATTCTACTTAATTGAACGTATTGATATAAGGGGAGAATGTCGATTATTTTAAATAAAAATTCTAAAATTATTGTTAAAATTGAAATCATTGATACGATTAATCTAAGAAAGGATAATTTATAGGAAATTTTTTATTTAATTTTAAAGAGAAATAGTATTAATCACGGTATATCATAATTATTTATTATAATAGAGTTTTTTACATTTAGAATATAGTTAAAATTTGCTAATAAATACCTAAATTTCTTTTTGACTCAGTATGACTAGCTGTTATTTTATCAAAAAAATTTGAAAGTTTTAAATCTAAATGGATTTTTTTAAAAATTATCATAAATTATTAAAAATAGCTTAAAAACTGAATAGTATTAATCATAATGTTTTTAGATATAATTACCTTTAATTTAAAAATTATAACCAAAATAGTTTATTCATGACAAATATAGCTAAAAATTATCAGTTTAAAAATAAATTACATAAAATTTGTATAGCAGAATATATAACTAATTAACATTAAAATTTTTAAATAAGTAGAATTTAATAAAAAAATAATTTTAACTAAAAATTTCTTTTTTGTACCTAAAATTCATTTTATCTAACTTGATTCAACATTTATTCATTTTATAAGAGTCATAAAATTTAATATCATTTATAAGATAGATTTAAAAATGTGTGATAAGAAGATAATACAAAAAAATACAAAAGCTAAGAAATTGAAATATTTGTATTATAAATATTTTATAAAACATTTCATAGGTGAATAAAGCCTTGATCCACCATATATATGTTATACGGGGCAGCGATGGAAAAATAATATATCATAAGAGTTATGGGGCTATAAAAGTAGATGAAAGCCTTGTTTCAGTCTTCTTGAGTGCAATTAGTTCATTTTCAGGTGCAATGAATGAGGGAGAAATTAAGTCAGTAGCATCAGGTAGATTAAAATTTGTTTATACAGGGAGTAAAGGCCTGATTTTTGTATTTTGTGCAGATTTAGAAGATGATGAACTTGGTCTTAGAGAAAGGTTAAAAAGGGCAAGAGATTCATTTATAGAAGATTTTTATATTAAACTGGCTACATGGGATGGAAACCCTACAGTCTTTGAACCTTACACTCAAGTGTTAGAAAAAATATTAATGGGAATTATAAAAATTGCACTTGTAGGGTTTGGTGGCGTTGGAAAGACCACATTATTAAATTTGATGAGAGGGTCAGATATCCCTATAGAATATAACCCCACAATCGCTATTGATGTTAAAAGGTTAGATGGATTAAGTTCTCGTTATGAAATAATTATTTGGGACTTCGCAGGACAAGAACGATATACACCTCTTTGGACTTTTCTATTAAGAGGTACGAATATTGTTTTGTTGGTGACCGATTCAACAGTTGAAAATGTTGTTTCCACTAAAAAAGTATATTTAAAAGTCATAAAATCAAGAAAAACTAATATTTTAACGTATTGTCTTGCAAATAAACAAGATTTGCCCCGGGCTATGAAGCCAAAATTAATTGAACGTTTACTGGGTATCCCCACATACGAAATGGTAGCTATTAATCCTACATTCCACGAAAATATAATAAGTATAATTAGACACGCCATCGAAGAATGGTCTCAAACAGTTGCAAAAGAAGAAGAAGAATAAAAGAATTAATAATCACTTTTAAAAATTTATTCAAAAACCCAGTCAATTTATATTTATTTATGTTCTATCTAATTTTCATATCTATTTACAAGCATTTTTTCTTATTAGAAAATTATTCTTCTTTAGATTATATTTTCAGAAAATTAAATCATGTCAATTAAATCATTTAAAAGAAAAAATATGACGTTAAATAAACAATTATCAGGTAAATAAAAAGATAGAAAATCGAAATGAAAATAAAATTTTTCAATTTAATCGCGTGGGTAATGGTTATTGATGTTATAAAAAGAATTAAGCCAAAAGTTATTAAATTAGGCAAAATATTCATAATATTATAATTTAAACTGATTGATTGATATGAATTTCCACTGTAAATTACTTGAAAAAATTGGCTAAAGAATGGTATAATATTAGTCATTAATCCCATTAATGCACTAAGGACAAAAAGAAGTATTATGACTTTAAATTGCTGTGATTTTAAGAGGACTGTTCTTTTTCTTATAATTTTTTTATTAAGATTAATATTTTCAATTATATTTTTCAATCTTTTTCCGGTTTCATAGGCACTTTTAGTTATCATCCTCTTTATTAATTTTAACAAAATTTTAGACTGGTCATTTTGAAAGCTTCCAGCAAGATTGTCCCAAATAATGTCAATTGATTGATTCTTAAATATTAACTCCGATGCAATTAGATTTAATTTGTTCTTAATATTCCCATTATATTTATTAATCGCTTTCAATAAAGATATTTCAGGGGAATTATTCATAATAAGGTAATTTGCTGTAAGAGTGAGTAAAATTAATAATTCATCAAATTCTTTTGAGGAAATATCATCTGCGCCTAAAATGAAAAATTCTTTTTTCAATAATGATTTTTTCATTATCAAGAGCAAAAACACATGAAATGGTAATAATATTAAAATTAAATAATTGTTTATAAGAAAATAAAAAGAAAATAAAGTAATAGTTAAAATCGGGAGAAATATATTGACACTTATTAAAATTGTTATTCTTGTATCCAATTGTTTTGTATATTCTTGATACTTTGAAGTTAATTCTAATGAAAAATCTTGATTTATTAATATTTTATCTTTGGTCTTCATATCATAACTTAGTAGATTAAGCATTCTTTCTTTAAATGTCTGATGAGATACAGAATTTATATAATTAAATAGGACTTCTTCAGGAGGAATCCCATTATTAATTTGAAAAATCATATCCTGAAAATTTTTAGAAATTATTGGATAATTTGAATTGGCAATAAATTCGATTGCGTCAAAAATTGATTGTGTAGAATTTTTGATTACAAGAAAATCTTGATAAATTAAGTCTAAATATTGTAAAGAATTAAGGTATTGAAATTTATAATCATTAATTATGAAATAATATAATTTTCTTGAAACAATTACAGCAAGAAAAAGTGCAATCAACATTGACAAGGATAAATTGAACGGAATCAGAATCAAATTTACTATAATAAACGTTAGTAAAAAGGATAATAAGGTTGTGGCACCAATATCTCCATTAGTAATCATTATTTGAAAATTATTATAATAATTGAAAAATCGAATGGCTTCTATTAGTTTCTTAGAATTAAATTTTGACCCAATTCTTTTTAATATAGAAATTTTTCCAGAAAATTTGTACATTTTTATTATCCAATTAATAAATATCACCTTATTTTGAATGGATTTTCGGAAAAAGTAATGATAAAACTTCCATTGGGTCAGAAATTCCTATTTTTTTGTATAATTGCCAGTATTTGTTTATATAAAAATTAATAGTTTTATTATTTAATTTATGATTTTCAAGTAAATGGGAAATAATGTTTTTTAATATATTTAATTCGGTATTAAATACGGTAAAATCTAAATCTTCAACTCCTGAATTATGAATTTTTTGTATTACTGGAGATTGTTCATATACTTCATTCCATGAGCTAAAAGTCATGTTTAATATATCTAATTTCGAGTTTCTTTTGAATATATCAACCAACTTAAAATTATTAGTATCATCAAATTTTATTTCGGATATTCTAATAACTCTTCTTTTAATTTGGTTAACATCGTTGATTTTAGAAATTTGGACAATAATATCAATGTCTTGAACTGAATTTATTGAAATACCATCTTCAATCATCCAGCGCTTAATCATAAGTTCAGGATCTTCCCCATGACTTGTACATAGGCCACATCTAAGACCTACCTTCAATAAGAAAAAAAAAGCGGAAATTGAATTTTTAGATATCATTTCTCCAAGATATATCATATCAGGAGTACGATGGAGCGATTCACGGACTTGAAAGGCTTTTGAAGTATTATTTTTTAAATCACCTGCAAAATTTTTAGTAGAGATCCGGATTTGGTGCTTAGATATGTCTTTTTGGTCAATACTTTCGATAACATCTTCGATATATATTTTTCTCCAGTGGTCAGGCGTTAATATGTCTAAAGAATTGATCAAGGTAGTTTTACCAGAGCCAGGAGCTCCGATTACCACAATATTTCTTTTATGGAATAAATTAAAAATTAAATAAGAGGCAGCCTCGATTGAAATTGTCCCATTATCAATCAACTCTAAAATTGAATATATTTTCTTTCTGATTTTTCTAATAATAACTATAATATCGTCCGATGATAAAGGTTTCTGGATTATTGTAACTCTTATCTGGAAAAATTTAGTGATAATATCAGCTTTTATAGATGGGTTCATTTCATCAAATTGTAAATTACTGTCCATTCTTACTCTGGTAATAAATTTTTGAAGATCATCTTTAGAGATATAGACATTAGACCTACACCTACCAAATTCTCTATGGTCTAAATAGATAGGACTATTTAGTCTATCTAAGAAAATTTCTTCAATTTTATCGTCAATTAAAAAAGCAAATAATAATGGAAAACCAACAGATTTGAAAACTATTTGATAAATAAATTTATTTTCGTTAAGTGGGTCAATATTAATTGAATTTTCCGCTAATATCTTTTTTATTCTATTTATTTTTAATTCTAATAATTCATCAAATTTTAAGAATCGTTTATTAAATTCATTAATTTCCCATTTATTTAATTCATTTAATACCCAGTTTGAAATTATTTTTAATTCATCACTAATATATGCCCAATCTATTTGATATAAATTTTCGATAAACTCATCAGATTCATATAAAGTAATATTAAATGGGCCCAATGTGTATTTTTCCAAAATTCCTGTTGCGTTTTTAATTTTATTGTTTAACGAACTTTCATCTAAAGAAACATTTAAATGCCCTATAATATGGTTAATGATTTCAGCCTCGGACATTTTTTTTATTTTTGGACTGAGCTCCATATATTTTTTAATAAAAGTTGTATCTTCTAAATCGTCTAATATTGATTTTAAAAGTTTAATGTATTCTTTAAGACATTTTTGACATTTATATTCTATATTTTCGTCTGAATATAATGATAATTCTAATTTAATTTCCTTATAAGAATAAATTGGAGTCTTAAATAAAATTCCGTTATCGGTATTCTGCCCAATCACGTATTTTATAAAAGTTGTTATTTTCTTTTTACAGTTTTTAAATTCATTACACTCAAAATTAGAAATTAAATTATTTTTATTTTCAACATTTAAAGTTAATTTATTAACATGATCAGAGAAATCCTTTAAGATTTTAACTTGATCTTTATTTATAATATAGTGTTTGAGAGGTGTAGAGATATGTATTTCATTAAATTTTTTGTCATCGACTGATTTTAAAATTTTAAAAATATGGCTTAGACAATTCTGATTTTCAAATAATGGTTTCTCCTCTATTAAATAATTACACCCCAAACATTCGCATAATAAATAACTTACTGAATGTGAACCTTCATTATTATTTATAATTTTTTTTTCTAATTTGAAATATTGATCTAATTTCATCAATTATGATTCTTATAAATCATATAAAAGCTCCAAGATTAGAATAGAAATTAAAAATAAGGATATTATAATAATTCAAATTGAATAACCTAATTTTGAATACCTAAAAAAAGTATATTAATAAAAAATTTAGCGAATTTTATAAAATTTATTAATAATTTTGTGTTATAATGTAATAATTTCATTTTAAATTGATTATACAAATATATAAATAGTGTTTAAGAATATATTTTTCAAAAAAGGATTGATTTCTAATTGTAAATATTTTTAATTTTGATTTTTTACAATATGATTTATCAACCTTAAATACACAAAAAATTTAAAAAATCCATAAGCATTTTCAATATTAACAAATTCAATTTAAATAGCATTATATAATGAGAAGCCAAACCAATGGAGGCTATTAAGATAGGTAAAATTAGGACTGAAACAATAAAAAGACTTGCAAATGATATCTTAGAAAAATTTCCAAATAAATTTTCTACAGATTTTGAAATCAACAAACGTTTATTGGAACAAATTGCAATTGTCCCATCAAAATCATTGAGAAACAGGATAGCAGGATATATTACCAGAAAAAAGGTAATAGAATTAGAAAATGCCAAACCTGTTGAATATGAAGATGATATTAAGTAATAAATATGAGTATCGATTTAATTTTTGAATCTTTTTTGAAAAATATTTTTGGAATTAGTAAATTAGAATATTTAGGATTAAACAAGAATATTAGAGAGATAGTTCGTTATTTATTCGATTATTGTAAGTTAAATAATAGAGAAGAAGAGTTAAAATCATTTGTAAGTAATATTGATGAATTTTTTACAAAAGTTCTAATTTTAATAAATGACATAGATATTTCTGCTTTAGAGGAAGAAAATACAATAATCAATAAGGGAGATACAGTAATTTTCATCCCGATTACACATGGAGGTTAGTTATTAAAAACAAATTATGAAATTTTTATGAAAAAAATGTAATGCTAATTATTTGATAAATTATAATTAATGCTAGAATTAATCCTAAAACAATTATGAAATTTTTGATAAAATTAGGAATTATATTAAGAAAAGATAAAATTATGGGGAGGGTGATGAAATAGGGGGTACTTGCAATAAGTAACGATGAAACATCACTACAATATGGGATTATTACCATTTCTGAACCCCAAATGATTAAAATAATTATATAAAACATAAATTTCACGTTTTTTTTTCTAAAATAGTTTTGTCTTTACATTTAAATTAAAAATAAGAAAAGTTTATTTTACTTTAATATCAGATATCGTTTTGGGCCTTTTAATTTTTGAAATTGTTAAGACAGTCCCGAAACTAAGAATAATAAAAGCAACAATATATCCGGAATTGTAGAATAGACGCTGCTCCATGTCCATCTTAATTATTAATGTTTCTTGAAATGTTGTTAATGAACATTCATTGTTTCCCTCATACAAAATGCGAACTGGAATTTTCACGGAAGCTGCGGGTGTTAAATATGTGAATTCAATATATCCTTCAGAATCTGTATTTAGAGATAGATATTTATTACCTATCCAAATAGATATTGATTGATTTATTATTGGAGTTCCATTTATGAATTTTAGTTGATATTTTAAAGTAATATTGGTGGAGAGAGGATAAAAGTTAGTATTTTGAAATGACCTTAAAATTGGAGGGGTAATATTAACCATAGTAGACCAATTATCAAATTTGCTATTGTTTTTCAGCTCAATTTTAAAAAATATCTTAGAAAGATTATAATTTTCAGGAATTGTCCATAAAGGAAGATCATAATTATTTTTTAGATTTATTTTATTAATTAACGACCAGTTATTAACAGAAAAATCATAATATGAAATAGAAATATTTCCATATTTTATTTTATTATGAGTTAAATTATCTAAAATTGAAATATTAAACATAAATGCTTTCTGATTTGTGAAATGACGTAAAATTTGGTAAAAAATGTTTATTGGTCTCTTTTTTATTTCGTAGTATTTAGTTATTGAAAGGTTATTTCCAGGAATTTCAGGGACTGCAATTAAGTTAATTGGAAATTCACATGTAAATGTAGGAGTCTTTATTGTTTTATAATAATTATTATTAATTTTATCAGTAAGTTCGATAAGACCGTTTGATGAATTCCAATATACTTTGGCATTAAAATTACAAAAAGCATGAATTTCAATATTTGAAAATGAGTCATTAAAACCAGTATTAACATAAAGGTTATCAGCATTATCTACTGAAAAATGAAAAGCTGCTGATTCGTCAGTTATTTGAAAAGTATATTTTTTAAAGTAATTTAAGTATACGAATGTTTCATTAATATAAATATATAAATAACATAAGTGGGTACCTGCTTTACTTGTGTTTAATGTAATATTAATGATTCCATCTTCATCGGTATATCTTGTATAATATGAAATATTTTCACCTTCCAACTCAAATAAGACTTTTTCATTTGAAAATGCAAATGTATTGTTAATAGCATTTGTAAATTGGAATGAAAAAAAAGTATCATCTGACGAGAAAATCAATTCAGGATATTGATAAATGATTTCACAATTGACATGTGCTTTTTCAAAATATATGCTTTCTAAAGATTTATTTACAATGGTAACTTTATTAGAAGGATTAATATCGTTAAATGCTACAATTTCGAGGTAGCCATAGAAATCCTGTGAAATATTTATTAAATAAGGGTCAAAATAAAATGTTTTAGAAATATTAACCAGGTTTCCACAAATTTTTTGCATATATTCCCCTAATAATTTTCGATCACTTTTAATCCCAAATAATATATGGTGTATACTCCAATTTGGATTTAATACAATTCTATAACTAGCATTAATTAGAATTCCTTCTCCGAGTTCGATTATTGTTTTGTTTAAAATTACATTAAAGATTTGAATATCACCCCACGGAGAAGTATTTGATGGTCTAATCTGAGTCATGTGGTTTTTATAAAGATGCTCATGAATAATTGTTGGAAATGAAACTGAAAATATAGGAATAAGAACAATATAGAATAAAATACATATAGAAACCTTTGATTTTTTACTCAAATTTTATCACTCATTAAAGATTAAATTAAATTAACCTCTTTGGATTTTGTTTAACAAGCTAACAAAAGATTCAAATACATTTCTTCCATTAATTGCGACAGTTTCAAAAATTATTGCATTTTTGTTTAATTTAAAGTGCTGTTTTAGTTCAGAAATAGTCAGTAATTTGTTATTACCGTTTAAATCTACTTTATTTAAGCAAAATATAATTGGGATTTCAGTTATTTTGTTTCCTAATAGGTTTTTTAATTCATTCCAGCTTTCAATATTATCATTCAATAAATTTCGCTGTGCATCAGCAATAAAAATTAGTCCATCAGCTCCATTTAATACTGTAGGTCTTGTTTCTGCGTAAAAGTTCTGACCTGTACATGTCCATATATTAATTTTTATATTCCAATTACCTTTAATGAAAGTTAAATCACCATAATCAAAAAATAAAGTCCTTCCAGCTCCAGTTTCAATAGATTTTAAATTTTCTAGTTTATTATATTTTTCGAACAAATATCTAACAGAAGTGGACTTTCCAGACATTGCTGGACCCCACCAAACAATTTTAAACATCAATAAGTGTTTTCCATAATCAACTATCATTTAAATCTCAACTCCTTAACCCCATTTAGATTCGATAACATCACCAATAGCGATCTTCATTCCAGTCCCAATACATTTTGAAAAATCAATACCATATTCGAATTTTAAAAAGTCAATTAATCTTTTATGGTCAACTTCATAATAATCAATCGTTTTAAAAAGTGTTTTTTCTGAGATTTGAATATTAAAACCCAATTCTTGAAGAAGTTCGATACGTGTCAAAATTGCAAGCGCCCTAAGGCTTGCCTGAACGAATTCTTCTATTTTTTGATTGTATATATTTTGTCTTATTTTGGCTTCTTCAGAATCAAAATTTAGAATAGCATTGAGCATTTGTGTAGATGGTACTTTTTTTGATTTTACTTTTTTTCTTAAAACACGGTTCATTTTTTCTAATGCGACCTCTGTTTCTATGATAGATTTTTGAATAATATTTTTCTCAAAATTTAAATTAAGCCCATTCCATTCAAAACCATGAGTTATTAATTCTATACCATTTTTATAGATCAATAAAAATATGGATTGTTCCAACATTAATTTTAATTCATTCAATATTTCATTAAAACTCTTATTCTTTGCGAGATAACCAAGTACCCATCCTTTAAAAGATTTGATTTTTCTAAGAGCATGTGGAGTAGCATTAGTTAGTGAAGAAATAACCAATCTTCTTACATTATAATCAGCATCTTCTTCTGAAAATAATCGATGTGCCTCATCATTTTCAATAAAATCATTCCAATACACCATTTCATGCCTATGAGGGACTAACTTTATAATGCTATTAACAATTCTATCTATTTGAATTGACTCATTTCCTATTACAAATATTGGGATCCTATTTAATAATGCCCTTAGCATTTTAGAAAAATTTTCTTTATTCAGCAAATTTATTAAATCTTTTAAAGAATAACTTGACTCCAAATTGAACACATCTCAATTTTATTTATATAAGTTCATCAAAAATATTTTTAATTTCGAGCACAGGCGTTTCCAATTTTGTAGCTTCGTTCATATATTCAGACAGCCAGTTTACGTATTGAGGTATTAATAATCTTAAAAGTCCAAGTCTTTTTTGACCATTTGAAATAAAAGTGCTGAAAATCCCATTTTGAATTCCATAAATAAAATGGGAATAATTAGTACATTCACATAAAACGTTATTAATGGGAGTCTTTTTAAGAGTATTAATAATTCTTTTACTTGTATCATATAATGAATAGCTTAACGCACCTTCACCTTGGAGGTTGTTTGAATCTAGTGTTACATTTAATAAGGGGTATCCTCCATTTATTGCAATGCTAGCTAATTTAACACCTGGGACGTTTTTTGAGAAATCAAAGATACAATCTCTGATTTTATTTGATAATTTTTCATCTATTTGAATATTATTCGATTCGATTTTAGTATTTGTTATTTCATCTTCTTTAACATTAAAACTTGTTAAAATGCGTTTAAGTTCATCTTCGTCATATGCTCTTAATGGTGGCTTAAATTCTTTTCCTGAATCATAAATTATTCTAGCCATGGACAGTAAGGTATCTTTCATAGATATCATTATTGCCCCTAAATTCACTTTAAGTCTGGCTGTAATTGTTAAAAAGTATTCAGATTTAAAATTACCATTAAAATTTGCCTTATTTTTGTCATAACGCCATGTATTTATAGGTGCAATTAATATTTTTGCTCGTTCGCCATCGATTAATAAATAATTTAAATTATTTGAATGAATCTGCTCCGCAACATTGAAAACTGCGCTTACAATTGAGCAAACTCCGAAAATTTCGTTTTTTGATAACCATACACCTGATGATTCTATAGGTTGACCATCTCTCTGAGTAAGAACAACATTTTCTACTCCAGTTATTGATTTTATTCTGTCTAGACCCGTCTTTATTTCACGTAAAATTTCGTCCATTATATTTGCCTCTTTAAATGAAATTATAGAATTTTAACTCAATCGCCAATTTTTTATACTAAATTATATTTAAACTCCCCAAATCGCATTTCTCAATTTGAACACTTATAATAATTTGGAACAAATAAATTAATGATGTGAAAATAAGATAATAAAATTAAGTTAAATAATAAATGTAATAAAAATAAAAACTTTTTAAACTATTTAATCGTCCCAAATTTCAATTAAATTTTTTATTGCCTTTACTTTAAAATCCTCATTTCTAAATCTGTAGATTTTTATTCGACCATAAATTTTCTCTTGTAGAATATTGGCATCTTTTAATACTTTTAAATGTTTGGTAGTTATATTGTGATTTAACCTTGTCCGTCTAATTATTTCGCTAATATTAAGTTCGTTTTCTTTTGCAAGTAGTTTTATAATTTTAATTCGACCTTTAGAAGAAAAAATATCTTCTATTTGGATAGATTCTTGAGTTTTTTTCTCAATTAACATTTTATTCACTTTAATTTTTTAAATACAATACTTAATAAACACATATTTTCTCGAAATTTTGAAATGCCTTATTTAGAAAATTAGAATTGATATTAAATGAATTTGATTGTTCTGCAATTTTTCCGACTGTTTTAAGTATATTTAGAGCTATTTTAATATCATTTTTAGGGGCGCACCATTCGGAAATTTTTTTAATAATTTGATCAGGAACTGAACCAATAAAAAATGCTTCATTAACACGATCTTTCAATATATCAAATAATTCTTTTTGAGAGAATGGCTTAATTTTAATATTATGAGTTAGAAAAATGCCTTTTATATCGCCGTCAATATTGTTAATGAATTTTAAATCATTTGATATAGCGATAATTGATATTAAATGTTTTGAATTGATTTTATTTTCGTTAAACTTCAATAGAGAATATAATAATTTATAATCTTTCCTTTTTAAAGAATCAATCTCATCTAATGTAATAAGAAGAGTTTGGTCTCTTATTTCAAGCTCATTTTTTAGTAGATCAAACAGTTCATAAAAACTAAAACCTCGATGTGGAATAGAAATATTAATACTTTCTAATAATTTCAAAATTATTTGATAGGCACTTGCCTCAATTTTACAATTAATATGAATAAATTTTAATTTAACATTATATATTTTGGCTAATTTTTCAATTTTAATTCCGAATGTTTTAACTAAAACTGTTTTCCCCACACCATTTTTTCCTGTTATTAATACACTTGGGGAAGCTAATTTAGGACTTGATATTAAAATTTTAAAATGATTCCAGAGATATGAAATCTCTTTTTCACGATGTAATAATTTTGGTGGAATATAATCTAAGTTAATTTTTGTTTCATCCTTAAAAATTGTGAATTTGTTTATCTCATTTTCAAATAGTGTCTTCAATTCTCTTCATCTAACCACATTTATTATTATTTATTAAAAAGTAAATTTAAATTGATAAAGAGAGGGTATTTAAAAAGTAAATTTAAATTGATAAAATTAGGAATTCAAATATTGGTATTATTTATTTAGTAATTTTGTAAATTTACAATAAGTGATATGTTGAATTATCCGATAAAAATAAAAAATTAAGTTAAAAATTATTGATCTATGTTCCATAATTCTTCATGAGTATCTGGGTTGACATTTTTGATTTTTCCATTTTTTAATTTTATTTTATAACCCGATTCGGTAATTTCTCCTATTATTTTTGCATTTATACCAGAATTACTAATGTCATTTAACATCTTATTGCAATATTCTGGTTTACATATTATTATTAATGCGCCGCTGCTTAAAAGTCTTAAAGGATTGATCTCTAATTTTTTACAAATTAAATCAATATAATCATAAATAGGAATATCAGATTCATATAAAATAAAACCTTTATTAATTAAACTACATAATTCTATAATACCACCAAGTAATCCGCCTTCAGTGGGGTCATGCATAAATTTTAAACCCTCATTTTTTAGAGCAATTTGAGCTTCTTGTAAAATACTAATTTTATCGATCAATTTTTTTGCTTTATTTATGACATTACTATTTATTTGGTCTTTTATTAGGTTGTAATGATCATTTGCAATTACTGAACACCCTTCAATTCCAATGCTTTTAGTTAAGATTATTTTATCGCCCACTTCTATATTTTTTGCGTCCAAGAACCTATCTTTTTTGATTTCTCCAGCCATAACACCCAAAACAATAGGACTTTTAACTGCATTTGTAACTTCTGAATGTCCACCAATTATTGAGATATTTAATTTAAGAGCAGTAACATGTAGGTCTTTGGAAATTTGTTCTAAATCGTCAATAGTACTTCCAGGTGGAAGTAAAATAGTTGCTAGAAAGAATTTTGGGATACCTCCTCGGGCAGCTATATCATTTGAATTAACGATGATAGCATGTTTACCAATGTTTTCAAATGCACCTGTAATAGGATCGGATTTTAGAGCAATATAATTATTTTTTTGGAAGTTTACAACTGCAGAATCGCCGCTGATATGTGGGCCATCAATAATGTCATTATTTTTAGCTCCCAGATATTTAAAAATAATTTTCTTTAAAATATCATTAGGAATTTTACCAATAGAAAGCATTTATAATCTTCTCATTTTAATTCATAGAAAAATAAGCTAATAATGCAGATAGCTGGATCTCTTCATCTCCACCTTCAATTAATCTATAATTTATATCACCGATTTTTTCGGCCAGATATAACTTTTTTTCATTGGATAAATTTTCAAGATTGAACAATTCAGTGTGAATTTGCTTTAAAATATCTAGTCCAGAAAGTCCTAAAGTTTTAATTAATTCCATCAACATTTTTCTTGCGTCAATATAATTACCTTTAAGTGCTAATTTGAGAATACCCCTAATTTTTTCGGGGTGGGCAGTTCCAGCGACTTTATATACAGCTTCTTGGTCTATCACGTTGTTTATAGAAGATGCTGCTTGCAAAGTATTAATAGCATGACGCATATCACCTTTAGAAAGATATATAATAGCTTCAAGACCTTCTTCAAATAATTGTAATTTTTCTTTTTCTGCAATCATTCTTAATTGGTTTTCAATATCCTCATCTTTTAACGGTGAAAACCTGAAAATTGCACATCGTGATTGAATTGGTTCAATTATTCGAGAAGAATAATTACAAATCAAAATAAACCTGCACTTTTTAGTATATTTTTCCATAGTTCGACGCATAGCGTTTTGTGCTTCACGAGTCATACTATCCGATTCATCTAGTAGCATAATCTTGAAGGGAATATTACTTAATCCAGTTTTATTAGCAAAATTCTTTATTTGATTTCTAACTACATTAATTCCTCTATCATCGGACGCATTTAATTCTAAGATTGCATCCCTATTTAATGTGCCCAGCATATCCCTGGCCAATGCAAGAGCAGCAGTAGTTTTCCCTGTCCCAGGTGGGCCTGAGAATATTAAATGTGGCATAGATTTTTCTTCAACAAATTTCTTTAATCGTTCCACAATTTCATTCTGATTTATTATCTCAGAAAGCGATCACGATGATAATATTATCTATTATCATTTTCGTGGCCTATATTTTTCTACCCAAATCTGTTTCGACACTTGATTATCCACCATTTATTATTTTGATTAATAAATTGTTTAAAATTGGTATTAAAAAAAAATAAAAGATTTATGCTCGTTCAGTTAATCTTAATTTCGGAAATATATTTAAACTCATCAATTCTTGCAATAATAACTTAAAAGCATAGGATATTGTAATTTGAGATATTACAGTCTTTTCACCACATTTAGGGCAATAATATTTGTCTCTATTCCTGTCATATACTGCTAAGAGGCCACATCCCTCGCATACATAAATTTGGGATTTGTCAGATTCATCTAACAATCTTTCTTTAAGTAATATTGCTGCACCATGCCCAACTAAACAATCACGCTCCATTTCTCCAAATCTAAGTCCGCCTTCACGAGCTCTACCTTCAGTTGGTTGCCTTGTAAGGATCTGAACCGGCCCTCTTGCTCGTGCATGAATTTTATCTGCGACCATATGATGTAATTTCTGGTAATAAACGCACCCTATGAAAATATCTGCTTTATATTTTTCACCAGAAACTCCATTGTATAAAACTTCCCGCCCATTATACTTAAATCCTAATTTTTGCAATTCCTTGTATAAACTCTCGGCTTTTTCTGAAAATGCTGTCCCATCAATTTGTTCTCCTTTTAATGCCCCAACTTTACCTGCTATTGCTTCAATAACTTGTCCGACTGTCATTCGAGATGGAATTGCATGGGGGTTCATTATAAGATCAGGGACTACACCGTCTTCTGTAAAAGGCATATCTTCTTGGGGGACTATAAGGCCAATAATACCTTTTTGCCCATGCCTAGAAGCAAATTTATCGCCAAGTTCAGGAATTCTTAGGTCTCTTACTTTAACCTTTACTAATTTATTTCCATCAATTGTTTCAGTTAAAATTACTTTATCAACAATTCCAGTTTCTCCATGACGCATATTGATTGATGTTTCTCTTCGAGTAGGTGCTGGAAGGTCGAATTCCCTGTATTCTTCTAAAAACCTTGGCGGACTTGTTCTCCCAATAATTACTTCGCCCCCACTAATTTCTACTTCGGGCTCAATTATCCCATCTTCTCCAAGGTGTCTATATTTATCGGTTGCTCTATATCCTCTTACTGATCTATCAGGAGTTTCAAAATGATCCTCTTGACCACCAGGATATTTTCTTTCCTCTGCCTCATAACATCTAAAAGATGATGACCTACCAAGTCCACGCTCAATAGATGCTTTATTTAATATTAACGCATCTTCAATATTATAACCTTGAAATGAAATGACTCCAACAATAAAATTTTGGCCAGCAGGGCGGTGATCAAAACCAATTGCGTCCATTGCCTTTGTTTTTACCATGGGTATTTGAGGATAATGTAATAAATGTCCTCGTGTGTCCACTCTTAATTTATAATTAGCACAATACAGACCAAGTGCTTGTTTTGCCATTCCAGCTTCATAAGTATTTCTTGGGGATTGATTGTGCTCTGGAAATGGAATTATAGCTGCTGTTATTCCTAATATAGTTGATGGCTCAATTTCTAAATGTGTTGTTTCTTCAGTAATTTCCTCTAACTTCATAGAAATAAGAGTATTTTCCTCCTCTTCAGCATCTAAATACTCAATTATACCATTTTGTATTAAGTCACTCCATTTCCATTCATTGTTCATTATTTTCTCAATATGAATTGGTTTTAGTTTAGGTTTTCCATCTTCAACAATAATCAATGGCCTTCTAGCTCTGCCTGCATCGCAATTAATTTGTATTTCATTTGTATCATCATAATAAGCAATATTTACCTCATGGTTTAATTCACCATTTCTACGTTTTTGACGGACTTGTGAAACTAGAAAATTTGGGTTGTCATGGATTCCTATCAAGATACCATTGAGAAATACTCTAGCCCCCTTCTTATAACCTTGATTTTTTAATTCATCAATAGTTTCTACTCCTAAATCTATTAAATATTTTTCAATAATATCTTCATTTGTCCCTACTGAAATATAAGACATTAAGGCTAAATTCTTTACTAGACCACAATTTGGGCCTTCAGGAGTTTCTGATGGACATATTTTACCCCAATGAGTAGGATGGAGGTCTCTAGCTTCAAAATGCGGTTGACTTCTACTTAAAGGGGAAACTACTCGTCTTAAGTGACTAAGTGCAGAAATATAATTTGTCCTATCTAATAATTGACTGACTCCAGTTTTGCCACCTACCCAATTACCAGTTGCAAGAGCATGCCTTAATCGTTCGGTAATCAAATCTGCTCGAACTGCGGTCCTTATATTCATCTGCCTCCCCCGACCTGAAGTTCTATCAAGCTGATATTTAATATCTCTAATTAATTGCGAAAATGCTACTCTAAATAAACTTGTTAATAGGTCTCCCGCAAGTTTTAACCTTTTATTTGAATAATGATCTTTATCATCTTCCATTCTTTTCTTTAGCGCTAATTCTAATAATTTTTGAGTCATCTGACCCAAATAATATGCTTTTTTAATTCGAGAATCTTCTTCTCTTCCAATATGCGGTAATAAATATTTATCTAAAATCTGACACGCCCTTCGTTCTCTATATTCTTTTGTTTGACCGACTGCAACCCTCTTCCCTATATAATCAAGAGCATTTTTTATAGTTGCTTCATCATCTTTGGGAACATATAATGGAATGGCCTTTTCCAATGAAGTAATTAATTCCTGCCTAATATTCATATCATCCGAAATAATTTCCATAATATCTTTATCTTTAGTGATCCCTAATGCTCTTAATACTATTACTAATGGGATTTTACCCGGAACTGATGGAAATGATAACCGTAATTCGCCATCTCTTCTGCGCTCTAGAGTAACAGGAGCTCTAAAACCTTGAGCTGTCGAAAAAACTTTGGCTTCATGAGTTGAAGTTTGACTTCTACTTGATACTTCGCATATTATTCTATTTGGTGCTAGGTCTTCTCTTGTAACTAATACACGCTCAGACCCATTTATAATAAAATAACCCCCAGAATCTCGAGGATCCTCGCCATGACTTATTAATTCATCATCAGATAAACCGTCCAATAAGCACCGTTTAGACCTCAGCATTATTGGCATTCTACCAATATATACTTGTACCGTCTCACCTTCCATTTCAATTCCTTGAGAATCGATATTAATAGGCGTCATCTCTAAATGTAAAGAACCAGCATATGTAAGGTTTCTAATCCGTGCTTCCATTGGATATATTGATTTTTCTGAACCATCAGCTTCAACAATTGTAGGTCTTGAAACACTAATTCTTCCAAGCTTTACTTTAAAATCAGGAATTTCTGGGTCTATTTCACCCACTTCATCTACTATTTCCTGTAGTGTCTCCTCTATAAATCGATTGTAAGAATCTAAATGCTGCCGAACTAATCCCTTTTCCTCGAAAAACGCATTCATTAAATGCCAAAAATCAGTTGATTTTAATTCTATCATGACCACCTTTATTTATTTAAAAAATTATATTGATAATTTAAAATCTAGAGTTTCCTCGCTAAAATTTTTATAAAACTCTACAACAATTTGTTCCATAAAATTAAATCACATCTATTTTAATCTTTTATTTCTTTTAAAAACTCAAACAAAACTCTATAGTAATTATCGTTCTTATCAATTGGTCTTATTAAAATTTTTTGGATAACATTATTTTTCTTTAGATAATTTAATTATCATTGTTTTTAATTTTTTGGAAAAATCCGAGTTATCTGATAAATTTTTATTAATAAGTTATTTAAATTTTTTTAAGTTTGTACTACAATTACAAGGCATTTTAATTGATTTTCTAGATATAATTGCCTAGTATTTTTTGATCTCAGTTCATATCTATTTCTTACCACCTTTTTTATTTTTTTTCATTGAATATTCTGGACTTGACCTTATTTTTTGATGAATTATCTCTTTATTTTTTCCAGGAATTATAAGCCTGAAATTGAGTATTTCTTTTACATTTTTTTTCAATGTTTTAACTGCTGTCTTCAATTCATCTTCAGCGTTACCCCATAAATTGGCCCCTAATATCATGTCTTCCTCTAACTTTTCCACCAGTATATGATATATATCCAAAATTCTCAGTGATAAATTCCTATACATTTCCAAGAAGCTAAATTGGCATAATAATTTCTTTAAACACTTTTTATCCTGCTTGGACAAATTCTCCGCTCTTTTTAAAATGAGAAATCTCGCATTCTTAAATTCTTTTTTTTCCACCTCTAATTGGCGTCTAAAGTCCCACATCACTTTCGATAGCGCCGCTCTAAGCTTAATCATGTAATATTTTAAATTTTTTTCAGTCAGACCATTAGATGGTAATCTACTCTTCAATTCATTATACAATAAAATAGAGTATTTCCTATTTAAGTTTAATAATTTATTGAATACACTATTAAATTCACGTTCAAAATTAGTTGAGGCTATATTTAAAGATTAAATAGAACTGATTTTAAAAAAATAAAGCGATAAAATTTTTATTTTTTTCTAAAAATTATTTTGTCGGACTTTTTTGATGCCAAGTCGAAAATACAAAAGAAACGATAAATATGGACGATTAGGGGAATTATTTTGTATTCATAACAATGATATACCGTAAAATTAATTAGTGAGAAAGTATAGTATAATGTTATTGCATATTTGATGATTTAGAAAAGAGAAAGGATTGTTCGATACGGAATTATTAATTATTTTATACATCCTAATTTAAAAATATTTTATATGGATAAATCAGGCGATAGATACAAAGTCACAAAAAGATTTGGTAGAATTTTTTTTAAGAAATATAGAAAAAGGTCTAAAATAATTAAATTGTCAAAGAATCAAACTTTACTACCTCAATTCTTCTCAAAATCTTCTGAAAATGATTGTAAAGAATTTAGGCTCCCTTCTTGGCAGAAAGTTATTATTCCAAAAATTCCGAAACATCTAATTAAATCTGAAGAATTTGTGGCACTTCAAAACTATAGGAGAGTCAAAAGCTATTTAAAGCATATATTTCAATTAAATTCAATGGAATATTGGGATAATTTAAAATTAAATAAAAAATTAAAACGCGTCTTTAATAAAATTTCTATTAAAAAGTTTTTTCAAATGGAAATATGCAGGTATAAGAGAGGAGTGGATAGAATTTGGGCTTGGGTAGATGAATTAAATTATAATCGAGCTTTATTTTCAATTTTAGATATTTCAAAAGATGAAATTCCGTCTTTATTAAATATGTACCAAAGAATATGATACCCCATTTAAATAGAATATTAAATCTTAGGACTAAAATAGAACGCCAATTCTCTCCTGCTAAAGTATGTTATGCAGATGATAAAATGTTCAATAGGGGTATAGAAAATGCTAAACTTGCAATTGGTAAATTAAAATGTACTGAGTTATTGACCGCATTAACAGCTTTAAAATCTAATAGGTTAGATTTAGTAAATTCTCCGTCCTCTTTTAGGGATTATGAACCAAAATATAGGATAAATAATTCGTAATTTCTTTAATAAATACTGATTTATCCTCTATTTTTAATTAAGAATTCCTAGAAAAATAAAATAAATTTGAAGGTTAATTATTAATTTTTTAATAAAATAGAGAATTTTGTCGGCTTATTTTTATATAATAAAGTTTATTTATCTTTAAAATATAGACTCAAAAATATTTTTTAATTTTTTTAGAAATAGACTAGCTGTTATTAGACTTGATATAATGTAAAATAATTAATATTATTAAGGAATTATTGGTAAAAGAAGAAAATAATTTTGTAAAAAAAATAGAAGAAAATAATTTTAGCAAAAGAATAAATATCTAATAATTTTTCGATTTTCCGATATTATCTTTTTTCAAATATTTAGATCTTTTTTTAGAAGACTTTTGTCGGGCCCTTATTATAATAATTCCAGAAATAACTCCGATCGTTCCAATTATTAATAGGACAATTATAACATAATTGAGTATATTAAAACTTGTTGCTGGAACATTTATAGTAATTTTAATGGGATCGCTGCATATATTTCCTGCGGAATCTATTGCATATATTTCATATGTATAAATTCCTGGTTCTATATTTTCGTCTATAAATTCTAATGTGGACAAATTAGCAATATTTAAGCCATTTCTATATATACAATAAATAACATCTGTAAGATCATTTGCTTTTTCCCATTTTAAAACAATTATACCATTTTCATAGGTATATTGAATATTCTTAGATAAAATTGGTGGCATATTATCTATATAAAATTGGCAAATTATAGAGGTATTCAACATTTCAAAATTATATACAATTATTTTTATAGTATAATATCCATCATTTAATTTAGTATTATTAATAAAAGAAAAATTTCCTATTTTTGATCCAATTGGATTTAATTTTAATGTCCATTTAGTATCGTTAATTAGTATTTGTTCAATAGGGCTACTAGATCTATTGATGAATCCGTGTATAGATATATTTTTTCCATTCAAAGCAGTATTATTTAAAGGATTAAAAATTGTTATTAAAGGTTTGGTGTCGATTTCATTATCAACAACAAATATTATAGTTTTTACATTAATAAAACCAGCGAGATCAATTGTTGTAATTTTAAGCGAATATATACCATCATAAAGACTTGAAATATTTTTTATTGAAAAAATTCCGTAGGATTTATTAATAGGAGCTTGATCTATAAAGAAGTGAATAGTATCATTTATGGTAAAACTTTTTATTATTGAACCTGTTGCATTTAAAGTCCCATTTATATAAATTGGATTTCCAGATATCTTAGTTTTATTATTATTAGGAGTTATAAATATAAGTTTAGGATTGGTCCAATCAATATAAAATCGTTTAATAATAATGGTACTTCTATTAGACATATCTGTAATATTAATTCGGACTATGTATTTTCCTTCTGATAAATGTGTATTATTAATATATGAAAAAATACCATATAATTTACCGATAGGATTAGAATTTAATGTAAATCTTGAATCATTTATTTCTATATTTTTAATAGGGGATCCAGTTCCGTTTACTGATCTGTTTATTGTTATAATGTTATTTTTATATACATAATTATCAGTATTTGGAGTATATAAATTGATTTTGGGATTCTCAAAATCTGAATAAAACCATATAGATTGATTAGCAATATATCCAGCGGCATCTATAGCAGAAATTATTAAACTAATTTTACCATGAATGTATGTAATATTTCGAAATTCGAATAAACCATATTCTGAGCCTATTGGATTATCTACTAGTTGAAACCTCGTATCATTTATAGTAATATTATTGATATAACTGAAAGTGGAATTGCATGGTCCGTTAATAATGATTGGATTTTTATTAAAGACAGCCCCGTTTATTGGTTTCTCTATTGATATTATAGGTGGAGTTTTGTCAATATAATATGCTTTAATCATTTCAGTCGTGAAATTAGCTTGGTCAGTTATGTTAAATTTAATTATTATTTTTCCTTCTGGAATCATTGTATTATTTTTTAATGAAAATTCACCTGATAATGTATTATTTGGATTTTTAATTGAAGTAAATCTCGAATCATTATAGTACCATGTTAATTTACTTCCAGTACCATTTAAAGTACCATTAATCCAAATCAATTTTGGTAGTACATCTATAGAAGGATATGATATATTAATTGTAGGTTTGAGAGGGTCTACTGTGAAATTAATAATTGTATAATTTACTAAACCAGAAGCATCTATCACAGTAATATTTATAGAATAATTTCCTAATAAATTTGTACAATTCTTATAACTAAAAGTTCCATATTCAAGTCCAGTTGGATCATCAACTATTTGAAAATTCAAATTATTTATTATTATATCGGATATACTGCTTCCCGTGGAATTAACAGTTCCATTAATCCAAATTATATTTTTTGTTATAAAATCATTATTTTGAGGATAATTAATTAAAATTGTTGGATTTTGAGAATCGATTGTAAAGAAACGTTGCTTGATATATAAATCTCCAGAAGAATCATTAGCAAAAACTTGTAATATATATTTTCCCTCATTTAAACTATTTAATAATCTAATCCAATGAGTTGAATTATACGTTAAAGATAAATTTTCTGTCCAATCACTATTAATTCTCTTATATCTGCACCATACTTTATCCACATTTGAATTATTAGATACTATAATTTCAATATTATGGCTTGTATAGCATTTATTTTCGGGATTTATGATATTAATAATTTGAGGCACATTATAACTATAATTTTTATAATAAATATCCCAATCATCTCCCGAATCTAAATAATCTGTATATTCACGCCAAACAAGATGTAATTTACCTGAAATTTCAGCATCAATAGCTGGTTCATTTGAACAATTAACACTTTCATTAGTAACAAGTTCAAGGTCGCTCCATATACCTGAATTTAAAT
>SUPR01000050.1 GCA_005191425.1 Candidatus Helarchaeota ASGARD archaeon Hel_GB_B | reverse complement strand
CATTTTATCTAAAAATCGCAATATTCTATATTTTTAACTTTTTGATATATATCTTCACCGTGGTATTTTAAAAAAACATATATTATTTTATTAAAACTAATAAAAATAATTTTAGAATTATAACTTGTCAGAAATTCTGCCGTTAATAAAAAGAAATGTTTTTCTATAGTAAGTATTAAATTAGAAATATTAAAATGTTTTCAGTTTTAAACTGAAAAACAATTTTAATAGAGTTAATAAAAGTAAAGGTTTAAATTACTAAGAAATTTATATATTTTTATAAAAGAAGATTGTAACGACTAATTAATTAATGTGAGTAATAAAAAATGTCATCAAAAAATCAGAAACCTTGGGAGGAAATACGCAGAATTGAAAAAATGTTTAAGAAGAAAAAGGGAAAAGAAATAGCAATTACTATTAAAAGTATTGAAGAGGCAGACCAAGATATTACAATCGAATTTTCCGTGGAAAAGGAAGAAAATATTATTTCTATTCCGCTTACCCAAGAAGAATGGAATGATTTAAATAAGTTTTTTATTTCAGTGGATTCGATGTTATTTGACCGAGATAAAAAAATATTAAATAAAGTGGCATTTACCGATAATGTCCTTGAAAATACTAATTTAAACGAAAAATTAGATGATATTGAGTTTCATGGGACTAAAAGTATTGTCGAAGAACTTGAGGAAGTCACTAAATCTATGGAAGAGGAATCTTCATCAAAAGATGTTCAAATTAATGGAATAGATAATGTTAATAATGAAATTGAAGTAGTAAAAGATAAAATAGTTGAAAAAACAAATGATTCATTAGGTGAAGTTAATAATATATCTTCTAAAAAGCAAAATATATTACCACAACCAATTAAGGTAGAAGATGTACTTAAAATTGATGCAATAAAGGAAATCCCATTTCCAGATATGTTAAAGGTTCAAACAGACCAAATTAAACCGCAACAAAATCAGATTGATACTAAAAATAGTACTGAAATACAAACCACGCCTGAAGGTAATAAAGTCTCGATTGAAAATAGCAATTTAAAAATACAAAATCTTGATGAGCTAATAAACGAAATTGCATTAGTCGGTGATACTAAAAATGAAAAAATTACTTCTCCTGACAATCAGACGGAAAATAACACTTTAGAACCTAAAATGGATGAAAGTTCTCATCAAAAAGTAAAAGGTCAAATTGAAGTCAATAATCAAAATTTACAAACAAAATTAAAAGAATTGTTAAACAAACCCGAAGAAGTTGCACCAAGTCCAGTTAAAGATGAAATACACGAAGCTGAAATTAACAAAAATTCGCCAAGGATACCTCAAATTCCTAAAAAACTCATAGAAAATAAAGTAATAGAAAAAGAAAAGATCGTAGAACCTGAATTGAGTAATGAAGAGCGAATATTAAGGGCTATGGAAGAAACTGCATCGTTATTTCCGGAGGGTGAAGTAAGAAACTTCATTCTGGAAATGAAAGAAAAAAGGAAAAAAATTATGGACCAATTAGAAGATAATTAAAAAAAATCAATTTGTTAACCAAAACATGCCAATTCTTTTTCTAAATGTTCCCAATAATTATCAATCCAACGTTGTAACTCGTTAATCTCTTTGTCTGTCATTTTACTAAACCTACCTTGTAATTGAAGGTATTCTTTTAATGGAATTCTCTTAGACTTATCTCTATACTTTTCAGAAGGTGCAGATAATGTTTTTTTACCATGTTCAATCTCAAAAAGTACCCAAATACCAGATGCAACTGCATTTTTTGCGACCTTAATCATATTTTCAGTTTCAAATCTCCAGCCTGGTGGACACGGCGCAAAAATGTGAATGAATTTAAATCCCTTGATGTTTTTTGCTTTTTTGACTTTGTTATATAGATCAATTGGATACCCAACAGAGGCAGTAGCAACATAGGGGATATTATGAGATGCAAAAATTCCTGCAAGGTCTTTTTTATGCTGTCTTTTTCCTTCGGGAGTAGTAGTAGTCCATGCTCCATAGGGAGTCCCACCAGACCTCTGGGTACCGGTATTCATATATGCTTCATTATCATAACAAATATATAGAATATCATCATTTCGTTCAGCAGCCCCGCTAGCGGATTGAAGTCCAATATCAAATGCACCGCCATCTCCCGACCAGCAAACGACCGTAACATCATTGATACCTCGAGCTTGAAGTCCTGTACGAATTCCCGAAGCTGAAGAGCAACCTGCAGCGAATGCCATATTAGTAAATGGGATTGCAGGTGCGCCTTTTGGATATAGTCCCACAATTACATTAGTACAAGATGCTGGAGCTACCATAATAGTTTTTTGACCAAGAGCTTTAAGTGCCCATCTTAAACTAAGTTCAAGACCACAACCAGCACATGCAGAATTTCCTGGTAAAAAATATTCTTTAGGTGCTTCTTTTGCTATTTTCTTAAAAGACATTTTATTCAAACCTCCCATGAAAGTTAATATATTCTACTTTAACATTTCGTTCCTTATTTTTAATTACATTTAATACTCTTTTCAAGATATTACACTGGTCATCCATTGTAATATCTCTTCCACCGACACCACCGATAAAAGGGACCACATAAGGACTAGGTTCCATATCATAAAAAGCAGATTTTAAGTCAACGGATGCAGCGCCCCCGTTCAAACTGAATGCCATATTACGTTCCAAGACTCCAAATCCCTTAACTCCATTATTTGCAAGTTCTTGAAATTCTTGAATTGGAAATGGTTTATACGACCTTAACTTGACAGCTCCTACATTTAAACCTTCACTTCTTAATTTATCAACAGCTGCTATAGCTTGTCTAGCCATATTGCCAGCACATACAATGACAGCTTCTGCATCATCACATTTATATTTTTGAATTAAATCTCCTGTATCGCGACCAAAAATCTTTTTGAAATCTTGAGCCGCTTCCTTTATGACTGTCCTAGCATTAAGCATAGCCTTTTCTATACTCGCTCTAAATTCAAAATACATTGAAGATGGCGTTGCAACTTTACCACCTGGAATTTGAAGACTTCCAAAAGTAATCGGTCTATTTGGGTCTAAAAAAGTATGTGGCCAACCATTCTTGGGTAAATCGAGCAGAAATTCATCTACAAGTGATTGGTCTGGAAAATAAACTGGTTCAATTGTATGACTGAGCTGAAATCCTTCTAAACATACCATTATTGGTAGATACACGCGCGGGTCTTCTGCAATTCTATAAGCTTGAATAATTGTATCGAAAATGTCTTGGTGTGACGAAGCGAACAGAATCAACCACCCAGTATCTCGGGACGCAATTACATCTTGATGGTCTGCCCAAATGTTCCACCCTGGTGCTACTCCTCTATTTGCAACAGTTAATACGATAGGTAGTCTTGAAGGCGCAGCCCAATGCAACATCTCATTCATGTAGAAAAGTCCTTGACCGCTTGTAGCACTAAAGGTCCTCGTTCCTGCAAAACTTGCGCCTATAAGGAATGCCATAACACTGTGCTCACTTTCTACCCTCATATACTGGCAGTCCCAGCCCTCTGAGTCAACAAAATCTGATAATTTTTCAACAATAGTAGTCTGCGGCGTTATTGGATAGGCTGAAATAACTTGGACTCTTGCATATCTTGCAGCCCAAGCTGCTACACTGTTCCCAGATATAATTTTTACAGATTCTTTAAGATGCTCCTTCATTTATATTTCCTCCCTCACTTTTTCAATTGCATTAACTGGACATTCACTGTAACAAATTAAACACCCTTTACAATACGTATAATCTATAAACAGCTCATCATTATCTTCATAAATAACTCCCTCAGGGCAATAAGTCCAACAAGTCATACATTTAGTACATTTCTCTTTGTTTATTACTGGCCTGAATGTCCTCCATTCTCCTGTATTACCAATACTACCTTTATCTGAAATAGCAAGCGGACAGGTCGGCAAATCTTCAAATCTTATATCATCTGGGATTGATCTCCAAGGTTTATACTTATTTTTTTCCAAAAATTATGCCTCCTTAATTTTTAATTCATCATATGCTTTTTTAATTGCTTCAATATTCTTTTGTCCCCATTCACCTTTCCATTTCTTCTCAAGAACTTTTATTAACGTGTCTAATTTAATGAGTCCTGTCCCACGAATGAATGCACCTAACATAGGCGAATTCACAACAACACTACCACCAATATGAAGTCCCAACTTAACTGAAATACCTGAAGCATCAACAGTACAAATTTTTATTGATTTATTTTCAATGGTGATTTCGTCAGGTTGAGAAACTGTGTTAACAATTAATGTACCTTTATCTTTAATACCGGAAACGACCATCTCTTTATTTTTTTTAAAAAGGCTAGGGTCAATACATACGACAATATCTGGTTCATAGATTTGACTTATTAAATTTATAGGCTTTTTTGATAGCCTTGAAAATACAGTTAAAGCTGAACCTCGCCGCTCAGCTCCAATTAAAGGTATGGACTGGACTCCAAGATAACCATCATTAAATGCTGTTTCTGAAACTATATTAGCCGCAGTGACAGTACCTTGACCACCACGCCCATGCCATCTTATTTCATAGATCCGTTCATTTGCCAAGCAGTTACCTCCTTTTATCAATATTTTTAAATATATTTTAAAAGAAACCTAACCAACGCCCCGTCAACGTTAAATAACGCCGGGGCAATTAGATTAAAAGAAGAATAATTATTACAACAAGAAGAAGGACTACTATCTGATTTAAAAGTAATGATTTATCCAATTCTTTTACAAAATTTTTATTCATTTTATTGCAATCCTTCTTATTGTTGTGTACCTTTTAATTCGATACTATTTTTTGTTCTTAAATTATTTTTAAAAAATATATTTAGATTTTATTTAAATTTTTCTGTAATAAAAAATTAATCTCATATTTATCATCACTAACTTTTTAATCATTATTCATTGCTTCAGGTCATTTTAGATTGTTGCCAAATTATAATAGACCTGCAAGAAAAAAAAAAGGAATATTTGTCCAATTAAAAAATAAAAATTACGGTCTTAAAATATTTTTTTCAATTATTCATATCTAATTTTTTTAATAAATATTTATTTTTCAAAAATAGTTGATAATTTTAACTTCCATCCCAAAATGTTCGACCAGTTTGATAATTCGATTTTTAGGAAATATATTTTAAATTGAAGATGATAGTAATCATTATGGAACAAGTGAATGATAATGTCAGACCATTGTTTGCTCAAACGTTCTTCTGTGGCTCAAAAAGTGGTGTTATCAAACAAATTCTACAGTTCGATTACTATGACCCTGAGTGTTACTACAAGAATTTGATATCAAATGAAAAAGAGCTTGATAGAGAGTTGACAAAATTATCTACGAATATGCAAATATTCCTAAATGAGGAGACCAATATAATTAATGAACAACAAATTTACCCAGAAGTTAAACTCATCGATATCGGTTTTAGGGGTGAGGTTGATACCATGCCCTTTATTACATGGGTCATTGAATTTTCCGGCAAATTTAAAAAAGGGCTTAATATCTATAAGGCTATCACTCCCGAAGAAAAATTAGAATATAATTGTAGGTCAATCTGGTCATTTCCTGAAAACACTAGAATAATAAGAATAGATACCAAAATGCTATATGAAATAATGGGGAATCATATAATTTTCTGGGCTAACAAAGACCAGGTTATTGGGGGAAAAGAACAAATTAATTTTGTTATCTGATTACAAAAAAATTTAAACTGTCAAGATTAAATATAATGAAAATAATTAAAGAGTGAAAATAATTGAAACTTGACAAATCTTATAAATTTATAATGTCAATTTAATTTAATATCAAAAAGATATGGTGGTCAATTCGATGACAGTTGATCTAAATATAGTCGCCTCTGAAAAAATCAAAACATTGAAATCAGTTTTAGATGAAATAAAAGATAGATTTACTAAAATCTATGATGAAATTGAAACCGAATTTAATTTAGATACAATAAAAAGTACTGCTAAATATTGTTTAGACCGCGCACTTTTAGACGTAGAGGAAATAATTTATAATGAACTAGAAAAATTGAATTGGATAAATATTATCATTGATTGTGGTGAAATCGAAAATGAATTGGACGAAATTAAGGAGATAATTTTATTGTCGCGAGATAATATTAGCAATGAATTAAATCAATTACCAGAATTTGTGGATTTGAAAATTAATTTAAACCAAATTACGAGGAAAATTCATCTCCAATTACCTATAACATGGGGAAATAATAATATTGAAAATTTATTTCAAAGACTATTTAATAATTTGAAGGAAAAAGATATTGTTCCAGTATAATAGTGGGAGTTCTATCATTCTCTATAAGTGAATTTAATGTCAAATTTCGGCGAAAATGGTAATATAATTTTTAAAATTAGCTGTCCTGTTTGTAAATCAGATAACGTAAGTGTATTAAAGGAAATAAAAAATATACCTTATTATGGTAGAATTTTACTTTTAACCGTAGTCTGTAATGATTGTAATTATAAATTTAATGATATTTATAATCTAGAAGCAAAAACTCCAAAACGATACATTTTACAAATTAAAACACAAAATGACCTAAATGCAAAAATTATAAAAGGTGCCAGTTGTACTATCAAAATACCCGAATTAGATATAGATATTACTCCAGGACCAGCATCCGAAGGATTTATAACAAATGTTGAGGGCATCTTATTGAGAATTAAATCTGTACTTATTATGATGAAGAGAAGTTCTGATTCTCCAAAAGAGATGAAAAAAATTACCAAAAAACTAGATTTTTTAATGAATGTATTAAACGGTCTGACACCACTTAAATTAATAATTGAGGACCCACTCGGGGTTTCCAAAATAATTAGTGAAAAAAACTTAACGGAAGAAACTTTAACTGATGAGGAAATCAGCAACTTAGATAGTAGTCATATTTTTTCTATTGAATATAAAAATTCTGAAGATAAAAATGAGTGAAATAAAATGAAATTTGATATCAAAAAAATCCTAGAACTTGCAAACGTCGATTATGAAAAAGCATGGATCGAAAGTGCAAAGTATCTTGAAAAAAATGGTAAAAAATTTAAACTAATAAATAAAGGAAGACCTCATCCCCTTTATGAGTTTATTGAAAATGCAAGGGCTATTATGATTCAAATGGGTTTCGAAGAAATAGTATTACCAATGATAATTGAGGCATCTCATGTTTATAGAGAGTATGGGCCTGAAGCTCCGCTTATCTTGGATAGATTATTTTATCTTGCGGGTCTACCTCGTCCTGACATTGGGATTTCAGCAGAAAAAGAGCAAATGATTCGTCAAATTGATAGTTCAATCGATTTAAATGAGCTTAAAAAGATACTGAGAGAATTTAAACTCGGAAAAATTGAAGCTGACGATTTAATTGAGAGCCTTGTTTTAAGGTTAAAAATCAAAGAGGAAAATGCTACCAAATTAGTTGATTCTGTATTTACAGAATTTAAAATATTAAAGCCCATCCCTACAAATTTAACATTAAGATCTCATACCACTGCACTATGGTTTCCTGTCTTATCAGCCTTACAGGGTAAAAAAGAATTACCCATACAATTATTTCATATCGGTCCTAAATTTCGGAGAGAGCAGAATTTAGATAAAACACATCTTTATACCTCCAATACAATATCTTGCGTTATTATGCATGATGAAATAACTTTAGAAGATGGTATGGGGATTACAAAAAATATCCTCGAAAAATTTGGATATAAGGACGTTAAATTTGAAATTAAAAAAGCAACATCCAAATATTATGCACCTCAAATGGAATTTGAAGTATTTATCAAACACCCCATTACTAATAATTGGCTAGAAATTGGTGATGGCGGATTTTACTCTCCAGTTTCATGCGCTAAATTCTCAATCCAATTTCCTGTGTTCAATTTTGGAATGGGAGTCGAGCGGTTTCTAATGATCCAAGAAAAAGAAGACGACATCAGAAATTTAGTTTATCCCTATTTTTATAAAGATATAATTTTTAGTGACCAAGAAATTGCAGAGGGAATATGTTTTGAAAATGAACCCATGACTAAAGTAGGTAAAGAAATTATGAATGCAATTATTCAGACATTAGAACGACATAAAGATGATATGGCACCATTAGAAATAGTGGCTTGGAAAGGTAAAATATTTGGAAAAAAAGTCGAAATTATGATATGGGAAAATGAAGAAGGAGTAAAGTTATTGGGACCTGCTGCATTTAATGAAATATGGATTAATGAAGGCAAAATTTTAGGTCTAAAACCCGGTGCTGAAAAACCTCAACATGGTATTTATACCGGTATACGCTATATAGACTCAATAGCAGCACTCGTAGCTAGGAAAATCGAAGAATTAAATGACCAAAAAGAGCTTAAATTCAGGATCAAAATGGTAAAAAGACCATCTGAAATAAATTTACATATCAATGATTCAATTAGATATTTCATAAACTCTAAAAATAAAAAAATAGATATTAGAGGTCCAATTTTTATTGGAATTACATGCAGAATAGTTTAAGGTTATTCACCTATTGAATATATCTCATGATATAGCTCTAAACCAATAATAACTCGTTTCATATTACTTAATAGAGCTAAAACATTAGAAACACTATCCATTGAATCTTGAAATGCACCTCCATTGAATGATTCTTCCAATGTATTGATTTTTTCCTTTAATTCCCCGAGCATTTCGGTTCCAATTAATTCTAAATCTAATTTTTTCATAACAATTTTTTATCGGTAAAATTGATTAATGAACTTAAATAATATCAATATGATTGAAATATGATTATCCTTATGTTTTAAGAATAATACATAATAAAAGTTAAAAATGGTAAAAATTTAAAATAGAACATGTTCTAAATAACTTTCAATTGTGTTGCTATTATGCCTAATTTTAAATGCGACCACCTAATTGCTTTAATAGAATTAGCAAAACTTGGGGCGTATGATGAAAAGATTAAAGTTTCAACTCGTGATCTAGGTAGTTTATTAAATATAAGTCAGCAGACAGCATCCCAAAGACTAATTGAATTGGAAAAATTGGAATTAATCGTTAGAGACCCCTATGGAAAATATCGAATTGTCCAAATCACGAATAAAGGGAAAAAGATAATAAAAAAGATGTATAAAACTTTAAAGATGGTAGTCGAAACTAAAACCCCAAAATTGCCTATAGATTTTCCTGATAAAATTAAAGGGATAGTCTATACCGGATTGGGTGAAGGCGCATATTATATTTCTTTGGACGGATATGCAAACCAATTTATTGAAAAGTTGAACTTCAAGCCTTATCCCGGGACCTTAAATCTTAAATTAAATTCATTAATAGAATTAAGAAAAAGAAGGATATTGGAGCAGTCAGATTTTCCAAAAATAAGAATTAATGGATTCAAAGACGGAAAGAGGACTTTTGGACCAGTTGACGCTTTAAAAGTTCTAATCAATGGAAAAATTATTGGCGCCCTTCTCTTTATCCAAAGAACTCACCACGGCGCCCCTATTCTAGAAATCATTGCTCCAACTTTTTTAAGAGAAAAATTAGGCCTCAAAGATGGTGATGAGGTCGAGTTGGAAATTCTCTATGAAAAATAATTCGTAAATTTAATGATTATTCTCGTCTGCGAACTTCTCCATTACTCTTTTTATTATTTTAGAGGAACTATTAAATGACTCGTTTCCATATTTTTCTAAACGCTTGATTTTTGGTGTTAATCCCCTCTTTTTTAGTTCTTGATATATCTCATTTTCTTTTATATTTTGGTCATAACCTAAAACAATAATATCCGGCCGAATTTTTTCTATAATTTTAAGTTTATCTTCTCCTAAATTTCCAAGATAAGCTTCGTCTACAACCTTCAATGCCTTAATCATTTCTAACCTTTGAGACTCCGGGAAAACCGGTTTTCGGTTTTTCTCCTTTATCACATTTTGATCTCTAGCCACAATAACGATTAATTTGGCATTTTTTCCCCCAACTTTTTTGGCATTTGTCAATAATTTGACATGTCCTAAGTGCAGAATATCAAAAGTCCCAAATGCCATAACTTTTTTTCCAAATTCAGTCATTTTTATTCTCCACTTGTGGTGTGGATGAATTATTTTTAATATTTTATTATTCTATAGAAATTTATTTTAAATTAACTATATTGATCGTTTTTTTCACCTTTGAAAATATTTATTGCATAAAATTGATAATATTCAACAGCGGAACAATTAAATAATGTTAAAAATTTATATTTAAACACTCCATTTAATAAAAAACCTAATTATAATATATTTTAATCCGTCGGACATTATTATTATCTATTGATTACCTGTAATTAAGACAATACTAATCTTATAATCAAAATAATTTTTGAAATTTTTATTTTAAGAAATTAGGAAACCTAAAATTAAGTCATATTAAAATCTTTTAAAGTGGTATAAATCGGGCCTTTTGGCGTTAAAATACTTTTTTTAAATTGGAATGATGAAATTTTTATAGTTCCAAAATCTTTATCTTGAAAAACATCCAATAATTTTTTAAAATTAGTCAAAGACGACCTGTCTAAAAATCTAATCCTTGAAATTGTAATATGTGTTTGGAATTTTTCTTTTTTAAAATGAAATGGCTTTAATTGAGAATCAATTTGGTCATGTATATTTTTTACATTTTCAGCCCCTGCCTTCGTTCCCACCCAAATTATTCGGGGCCTGTATGGATTTGGAAAGCATCCTATTCCTGCTAAATTCAAATCAAATGGTCTAAATTTTACATTATTAAGTAAATTAATTATTTTTTCACTGTCTTGGGTTGAGATATTGCCTAAAAATTTTAATGTTATATGAATATTTTCTCTTTCAGTACTTTTAATCTTTCCTTTTAGAGACTCAAATTCTTTCTGAACATTTACTATCTTATCAATAATTTTTTTATTAGTAATTTCAATACAGATAAAGGTCCTTATTTTTTCCATATCAGTAATCACCCTTTATTATGGATAAAAAATTGGTTCAGGTATATCTTGAATTATTTTAGTTTTAACCTTTAATTTTTCAGGCAATTTTTTTAATTCAAGTTTTTTGTCCAAACATTCCTTTTTAGCAAGTTCAAATTGACTAGTTGCTTCTTCTAAAAACAAATTAGCTGCATTTATTTCATTGATAGAAAAATCTGGATATGCATTTTTTGATTTTTCGAAAAAACTCATGGCTTTTTCATAATAAGGCGCTGCAGCGCAGAAATTTTTATTATTATATTTTTCATGATCACCAAGAGCTATACACATTCTTCCAAGATAATAATTAGCTAGACCAATAGCATTCTTTATGAGTTCCTCTTCTGATAAACTTTCAGCGGTATTTTTAGCTATTATTGACGCTCCTTTATAAAATTGAGCTGCATTTATATAATCATTTTTATCCTCAGAAATTTTAGCATATATTTCTTGGTTTTTAATTAAAAATTCATTTATTTTATAAGATAATTTATCAAAATTAAAGATTTGGCTGGACAATTCTTTCTGTTTTCTTACATTTCTAGCAAAAATAATTGCAGTACTGAGAAAAGCTGCCCCTCTTAAACAAAGTTCACTCTGTTTTTCGAGGCTAATGTTATTTAAATCTTCCTCAAGTTTAAGTTCGCAAATTTGAGCTGCCTCCATTAAAATATTTCCAATTTGAATTTTTTCATCTTGAACTCTTACCATTTCCCCTTTATTATCTTTAATTTCTAAAATTAATCCAATATCTTCTGACTTCTTTTCTTTAGAAACTAAATACAATGCCCGAGCTAATTTCTCAAAATACTTTATATCTTCCTCAGTTATAGGCCGTTGATGTAGAAATATCTGATATCTACGGGATTGAATTAATTCCCATAATTCATAAAGATATCTCCCTACTTGGAGATATGCATCTGTAGAACGTCCAATAAGATTATTTTTCTCAAATTCTCTCCCCGCTAGCATTCCATACCTTATAGCTTCAATAAAATCGCCTTTTTTTTCCATTTCAAGAGATTTCTCTAAATTTTTTTGGGCTTTAACATTTTCCTCTAAATTATCGACTACTACAAGTTCTACCGGCTCATCTTCCGGCAATTTTTGTTTTTGTCCATCAGATAATTGAATTGGTCGTTCTATTTGTTGAAGCTCCCCATATTCTTCAATTACTGGTTTACCCGCAGAAATCCTATGTGATAATTCGAATAAACTTTCTGCAAAAACTTTTTCATCGAGGTCCGGGATAATCCAGTCCACTGTATGATATCCCGTATTTTCTGTCATAGGGTCATCAAGAATAAATATCTTAAACCCAAGAAATCCACCTCGAAGCTTTGTATGGTCAAATACCAATGCAATAGCTTTTGGGTTTATCCCTTGATATCCAATATGATTTCTGATATCTGTTGTACTCAAAAAGATATTAAGTCCTGGATGCGAATGATACCACCCAACTATAAATTCATTTTTTTCAGTAAGTTTTTCATTTAACATTGCAGCTTCAATATAGTTCTGTTCATTAAACTCAACATCTATTGACCCACCATGTGTCATTGGGACTGCATCATTACAGACCACGTTTTCTCCCTCAAAATTACCGGTTAAAAATCCATAAACTTCTTTCCATTCCGTTTGGGGTATATTATAATTTGCAAACCTAGTACAATGTAACAAAATTTTTTTATATGTACTAGCTTTTAAAATCACCTTCCAACTTTCTCTAGTAGTCGAATTTGTCATATAGATCTCCATAAATTATAATAGTTCATTCATTTTTTAAATCTTAAATGCTAAAAATGTAAATAATTTACTTAAATAACCAAATATTAATCATTGATAAAATATTATTTTTTCTATTTAATATATTGGTTTTTCAAAAGCATTCGTTGAACTGAAATTTAATATTGAAAAATAATTAGAAATTAAAGAAATATATAAAAATCCGATCAAAAATCATACTATTTTACCTAATGTTTATTTAAATATATTAAATTGAAAAAATATTTCTTTTAGTTTTATTGAATAGAATAAAATTGAGTTAAATATTATTTTTAAATTTTTATATTATCTATAATTAACGATATAGAAAATTTTAAACTTAGAAATATAATGCAATTCTATCTGATTTCCAAAATCTTTAAATTAAGAATAAATTAATATCTGTAATTCAAGTTTAAATATAATGCACATCTCAAATATCTCAAATTATTGACGAATGTCTAATATTACCTAAAAATTTTTTAATTAAATGATTTTTTTTGGGGTAAATTATCATTATATATAATAAAATTTAACTTATTCTGGGACAATAATATTTCAATGTGAAAAAAATGTCAAAATCAAATATAGAAATGATTGATATTTCCAGTAAATCAGATGTTTTAAGGACAGCTGTAGCCGAAGGAAAAATCTACTTAAAAGCAGATACTATATCAAAAATTATCAACAAGGACATTAAAAAAGGCGATGTATTAACGGCTGCAGAATTAGCTGCAATTAATTCGGTTAAAAAAACACCTGATTTAATTGTATTGGCTCATCCAATACCAATAATGAAGGTCAATGTTTCTTTTAATATTAATACTGATGATTCATCAATTTCCTGTAAAGTTATTGTAAAATCTATTGCTAAAACCGGAGTCGAACTAGAAGCACTGACCGGAGTAATGATTGGTCTATTGACCATCTGGGATTTTACTAAATATCTTGAAAAAAATGAACAAGGGCAGTATCCGACTACTAAAATCACAGATATTATGGTTATAGAAAAGAAAAAGATGTCCATTTAATTTTATAAAAAGTTTGTGTTGGGTAATTCCATGACTTTAGAACATAAAAAACATGACCATTTGTATAAAAATCTTAATTTCGCTATAATCATTATTAGCGATTCAAGATATAAGCAATTAAAAGAAAATAAGAAGGTAGAGGACCTTACAATACCCCTTATTCGGGAAATTTTATTAAAAAAAGGACATAATGTAATCTCAGACGATATTATTCCGGATGATCCAGAACAAATTAAGAATAAGGTTGACTTAATAATCGAAAAATTAAGTCCTGACATTATCATTACATCAGGCGGAACCGGGATAAGTAAAAGAGATGTAACTATTGAAACTATGCTAAAATTATATAGTAAAGAACTTCCTGGTTTTGGAGAACTATTTAGAAGTTTAAGTTATAAAGAAATCGGCCCTATTACAATATTATCTCGTGCATCTGCTGGTATCTACCGAAATACACTAATATTTAATCTACCCGGAAATCCTGAGGCTGTTAAATTGGGCTTACTTGAAATAATTATCCCTGTTTCTAGTCATTCTATTGCTATGTTGAGGTGAATTATTTTTGCATGATGATATACGATTGAAAGGTTTTAAACAATTTACTCCTATAGACGAAGTGCTTGCTTTATTAGATAAGAAAATCAAAATAATGCCAATAGAAAAAATCAAAACTATTTCTGCACTAGGCCGTATAATCGCATCCGATGTAATATCTCCTATAGACCTACCTCATTTTCCAAGGTCTGCAATGGACGGATATGCGGTTAGATCAAAAGATACTTTTGGCGCAAGTTTAAGAGCTCCCAAACATTTTAAGATAATTGATAAAATAAAAATAAATGAAACTTCTAATAAAATAGTTAAAGAGAATGAAGCAGTTCAAATCCCAACTGGTGGCCCTGTTCCTGAAGGCGCGGACAGCGTAATCAAATTTGAAGATACCAAAAAAAATGACGATTATATCGAAGTCTATTTCCCGATTTCACCCTTTAAGAACGTAGCAAAAAAGGGCGAAGATGTAAAAAAAGATGAAATTATTATTTCAAAAGGGACTATCATCCGTCCACAAGAATTGACTTTATTACTTGCTTGCAATATCTTAGAAATTGAAGTATATAAAAAACCCCGGGTTGCAATTGTCCCAACTGGGTCGGAATTAGTAGAAATTGGTGAAAAACCAAAAATTGGACAAATTATTGAGACCAATAGCTATTCGATTGCTTCATTATGTCAAATTTATGGGGCTGATCCTACTCGATTAGGTATAATTAAAGATGACGAAAAATTATTGGCTGATATTCTTGAGCAAGCATTAAAATATGATATAATAATATTTACTGGTGGATCGTCCGTTGGTGAATATGATTTAATTCCTTATTTAATTAAAAATAGAAACGATAGTGAAATTTTAGCTCATGGTATATCTATGAGACCTGGATCTCCCACCGCTATTGCAATTGTTAGGGATAAACCTGTTTTCTGTCTATCTGGATATCCAGTTGCTGCAATGATCGGCTTCGAAACCTTTATTGGTCACACTATAAGAAAAATGATGAATGCAAAAAGATTAGACCCAAGACCTTTTGTTAAAGCTGTATTAAAAAGACAAATACCTTCAAGACTTGGTAGAAGAGATTTTGTCAGAGTAAAATTAACTTTTGATAAAGAACAAAAGAAATTTTTTGCTGAACCAATTCGGAGCAGTGGATCCGGGATCATTAGCTCTGTAGTTCGAGCATCGGGTATAATAGAAATTTCTGAAGATTTAGAGGGCATTGATAAAAATGAAGAAGTTATTGTTAAATTGTATCTCCCAAGATGAAATAAAATGGGTAATAAAAAATATTATCAAGCTTTAAGAATTGAAAAAGTAGAAGAACTCCTGAATGAATATTTTATTTTTGAGCCGAAAATAATTGATATCAATATTATTAATGCAGACTCGCGTATATTAGCTGAAGATATAGGATCTCCAATAAATGTCCCACATTTTAACCGGTCAATGAGGGACGGTTTTGCTGTAAAAGCAGAAGACACTTTTGAAGCAGATGAAGAAAATCCTATCGTCCTAAAAGTTGTTGGTTCAATTCAAGCTGGAGAAAAACCACAAATTGAGGTTCAAAATAATGAATGCGTCCAGATTGCAACAGGCGCACCTATCCCTCCAGGTGCTAATGCAGTCGTAATGGTCGAGTATTCCAATATGCTCGATGATAATAAAGTAGAAATTTATAGATCTGCAGTTCCAGGTCAATATATCATAAAAATTGGAAATGATATCAAAAAAGGAACGATTATATTAAAAAAAGGTCAAAAATTAAACCCGAGAGATATTGGCGCGTTGGCAGCAATTGGAAGAAAAACAGTAAAAATTTATTCAATACCTAAAATTGCATTATTTAGCACCGGAAATGAAATAATAAAATCTGGGGAACCACTCGTCCCGGGCAAAATTTATGATATAAATTCTTACACAATATATTTATCATTAAAACGAACTGGTGCTCGTGTAAAATTTATAGGAATTCTACCTGACAATATACATATTGCAAAAAATTCTATACAAGATATAATTGACCTCTATGATATCATTATATTGTCAGGAGGTACCTCTAAGGGAGTTGGTGATGTTTTTCCTTCCATAATTCCTGATCTAGGAGAAATAGAGCTTTTAATTCATGGAATTAGAATTAAACCTGGAAAACCCACATTATTTGCTGTTTTAAAGAGAGGTGGTTCAAGAAAATTAATTATTTTACTACCTGGATATCCAACAAGTGCATTAACAATTTTCAATATATTTTTAAAGGAACGTATAAGTGTTTGGTGTAATAACCCGGTAATCAAAAAGCAAACAATTACTGCTAAATTGGCTGAACGGGTTTACTCAGAATTAGGAAGACGAGAATTTAAGACAGTAAAAATCATTGATAAAAATGGTATTAAATATGCTACTCCGACCAAAACTGGTTCTGATGCAATAACTACTCTTGTAGGTATGGACGGATATTTCGAAATACCTGAGCAAGTACAATTTGTCGAAGAAAATGAAGAAATTAAAGTTATTTTATTTGATTAAAATAATCATAAAAAAGGTTATTTGTTGATGTCTCAATAAAATTACTTTTTAAGCGTTCTTCTATAATCTCTTTTATTTTGTTAACGGTATATCTGTCATATTCAAATTTTAAATCATATTCACAATGATATAAGATTAAATCTCCTCCACTTTTTATTGGTGCAGCTTGTATCTTTAATTTTGAAAATAATTCAGGGTTAAAATAGTCCTTAATTTGCACCGATCCTAAGTTATTTCTTCCTATATCCAAAAGAACATTCACTATCCTCCTTACCATTTCATGTAAAAAACTTTGTCCTTTAACTGTTATACAAATTAATTTTTCATCTAATTTATTAATTTCTATATTATATATTTCTCGAATTGTATTATCTGGATGAGGACCTTTAGATAGTAGTTTAAAATTATGTTTGCCCTGAAATTCTTTAGCTCCTTTCCTCATTGCTTCTATATCAAGACCATCATCGTATGTAATATATTTATATTCTCTATATTTAGCCTGATATCTTGGTCTAAAGTCTAAACTCACTTCTGCCCAACCATAAAATTTAATATCTATCGGTAAATATGAATTTATTTGCGGGATTATAATATTTTTATCTGTATTAAAAGCTATGACCTGTCCTAATGAATGGACAAATCTATCCGTTCGTCCAGAATATCCAAAATCTGCATATTTCATATCATCAAATAAATTAGCTTTTTTTAACGCATCTATTATCCTTCTTTGTATTGTGTCTTTTTCAAGCTGGATTTGAAAACCATAATAATTATCGCCAATGTAAAATAATTTTAATGCATATCTTTTTAATTCATGAATTTCTCTCAAATCGTCTAAAACCGCCTGAAATTTTAATTATTATTAAAGTTAGTCAAATTATTAAAATATATTCATTTAATAGTTGTTAATGAGTAATGATTTAAATTATTATATACGATCATTTGGATGTACATTTAATAAAAATTCGGCTCAAATTATGGAGGGCCTATTATTAAAAAATAATTACAATAAAGTAGAATATCCTAAATTAGCTAATATAATTATTATAAATACTTGTATGGTCAAAATTAATACAGAAAATAAAATATTATACTTGATCTCTGATTTTGTAAAGAAATATCCTGATAAAATACTTATTATTGCTGGTTGTATGCCCGAAGTTATTTCAAAGAAATTAAAAAGTATTGCACCAAACGCAATTTTAATCGGGCCCTTTTATACAACTGAATTAATAAGTTTAATTGAAAAAAATAAAGAAAATCTAACCCCAAAATGTTTAATTGGTAAAAGAATAGAGGATAAAATAGATTCACCTAAAAATGAACAAAATAAATTGATAAAAATAGTCCCTATTTCACAAGGATGTGTTAATAGCTGTCATTATTGTGTTGTTAAGTTAGCAATGGGTAAATTAAGGTCTTATCCCCTTGATAAGATAATTTCGTACATACAGAAATCAGTTAAAAATGGAGTTAAAGAAATTCAATTAACTGCTCAAGATCTGAGTGCATATGGCATCGATTCAAAAAATAGTCTTATTGATATACTTGCAAAAATAACCAAAATAAATGGAGAATTTAAAACTAGATTGGGAATGATGAATCCCTCTACCTTATTTCCCATAATTGATGGACTGTTAGATAAATGCGACAATGACAAAATTTATAAATTCTTTCATATTCCAGTCCAAAGTGGGGACAATGTGGTTTTAGAAAAAATGAACAGAAAATACAGGATTGAAGACTTCATAGAAATATGTAATAAAATTAAGAAAAAATTCAAGGATTACACACTTTCAACTGATATAATTTGCGGATATCCTGGTGAAACTGATGAAAATTTTCACAATACAATCAAACTTATCAAGATGATTAAACCTGATATAATTAACATTTCTAAATATAGTCATAGACCTGGAACAGTAGCATCGAAACTAAAAGATTTGCCGTCCAAAATAAAAAAAGAACGTTCAACATTATTGTATCAAATCTATCATGATTATGTTTATGAAAAGTTTGAGAATATGATTGAAAAAAAATACCGCGTCTTGTTTCTAAAAAAAATTAGTAATAACTTATTCTGGGGCAGAAATGAAAAATACACTCCAGTTTATGTAAGATCTTCTAATAATTTAATAGGAAAAATTGAGGAAGTCAAAATTATAGAGCTCAAAAAAAGAAGATTATATGGAATTTTAAATTAATCATCCACCTTCTATCGGAGTTAAAAAAGCTACTATATCATCATTTACTATTTTTTTGGAAATTATGTCTTCTTTTGATAATATTTTTTCATTTAGGACTATTGTAATAAAATCCTTTAATGAACCATCGGAATTAGCTATATAGTTTCTAAATTTTTCATTAGTCTTACTAAAAATTATTGTTATTAGGTCTTCTATCATAATATCATTTGTAAGTGGAATTTCTAATTCTCTAAAACCGGTAATTTCAGCTAATATAGAAAAAAACTTAATTATTACCATAATTTCCATTTAAATCTATTTATTATAAGAAAAAATATTTTATAGTTTCAATATCTTGATCAAATCATCAATTCCTTCCTTAGTTTTGGCGCTGGTAAAAACTACTTGCAATTTTGGGTTAATTTTTTTACAATCCTCTTCTAACTTCTTTTTATCTTCCTCAGAAAATTCCAAATATTCGGCGAGATCTACTTTGTTTATAATAACAACATCTGTTTCTAAGAAACTGATTGGGTGTTTTCGGACAATATATGGCCCATTTGATATGCTGAAAACAACTATACGTTTTTCTGCGCCCAATCTAAAATCCATTGGACATATTAGATTTCCGATATTTTCAATAAAACATAAATTGGTGCCCTCTGGAAATTGATCAAATACTGGCTTGATAGTCAATGCATCTAAATGACATTCTTTACCCGTATTTATTTGAATTGCAGAAACATTATGCTTTTTGATTCTATCAGCGTCTATTGAAGTAGCAAGATCACCATTTACAACTACTATTTTGTATTTATCTTTAAGTTTTGCAACAACACATTCAATAACGGAAGTTTTACCCGACCCTATGTTTCCTAGCACTTCAAATACTCTCATACCTCGTTTTTTAAAATAATCTGCGTTTTCATTAGCCAATTCTGTATTTGCTTTAATCAAATCTTCTTCTACATTTATGTAAGTGTCCCATTCTGACATTTTTATCACGACTTTTTATTTTAAAATAATTGAGAATAATTTATCATAAATTTTACATTTATAATTTATAAAATTTTAAGTAAATTATATTTCTTTAATTCATCTTCAATAAATAATTATTAGGCATTTTTGTTTCTCAACATAACCCATGCCATAGTTACATCACTTCGCGTTCGTTCAGCTAATGACCTCGTAACATCAATTTTATGTCTTAAATTTGGAATTAATCCACTTGGATAATTTAAATTCGTTAAATTCTCATATATTTCATTGATATAGTTTAACGCACGTTCTGCATTGTCAATATCATTCTTTCTTATTGAATCAAGGCAATATCTCCTTAACTCACCTGTTACATCACACAACCCATTCAAATATGCTGTGATAGGTGCATTCAATTCATCAAAAGAAATGTATTCATCTTTATTGATAAGTGAATAAAATACCTTTAATTCAGTATATTCTTGATAAACAATTAATATATTATTATTATATAAAAATTCCGAATTATTTTCTTTAATTTCATTTATAAGACTTTCAATTGTTTCTTCAATATCTCTAATTTGTTTGTCAATTTCCTCAAATTTTTGATTATGAATATCTTTAATACATTTTCCACAATTTTGTATTATTCTTCTTGATTTCTTAATAATTTTTTCTCTTAATTCATTTTTCAAGTCCAATTTTTCAATAATTTTATCAAAAATTTCTTCAATTGTTTTCATTTAGACCACAAGTAAAATTCTACCTAAAGATTTTATAATTTTGGTTGTATATGACAAATAATTAAATAAGGATTATTTTATAATAATTTTTTAATCAAGCTAAGGTTTATTGATGAAAATGAGATTTGAAATGATATTCATTATGGGATTAAATGAATTTCCAATGATACCGAGTCTTTTCGGTGATGGCAAGAATAGAAAAACAATTACGGAATTAAAATGCCTTAAATGTAATCATATCCAAACTAGAGATTTCAAGGTCGGAGATTACATTTTTAAAAAAGTAATGGACGAAAAATGCGACAAATGTGGTAGTAGCAAACTAGTAATTGACTCTGTACATGATATAATAGCCCCTCGCTAATCTTTTAAACGTTATTACGGAGAATAAAGTTGGAAGATTGGTTTAAAAATGAATTTAAAATATTGAAAAAGCAGAAATATCATATAATCGGGCATCATAGTGCAATTAAGAAATGTCGTTGGACTCATAATAGTCTAATTAAAAATGAGCCATGTTATAAGGAAAAATTTTATGGACTAAAAAGCCATAGATGCCTTCAGATGTCACCAAGCGTCATTTGGTGTACAAATAACTGTTTATATTGTTGGAGGGTCAGGCCACAAGATAAATTATTTCCATTTAACAACCCTAAATATATTGACGACCCTGAATATATTTTAGATGGGTGCTATTATGAATGGAAGCGAATTTTAAGCGGTTATAAGCCAAGTTCTAATAAAAAAGTATCATGGGAAAAATGGAACGAGGCTCAGAACCCTTTTAGTATTGCAATCTCATTATCTGGCGAGCCTACTCTTTATCCAAACTTGAATGGCCTTATAGAGGCTTCATTTAAACGAGGTCTAAAGGTCTTCTTAGTATCAAATGGGACTAGACCTGACGTGATTGAATCTCTCTTACCACCATCTCAATTATATATATCCTTAAGTGCTCCTAACAAGAAAATTTATGGTAAGACCTGTTGGCCCAGTTTTAAGACAAATTGGGACAACTTACAAAAAAGTATAGAGCTTCTTTCTACCTTTTCAAATCCTACAACTATCAGATTAACATTGGTAAAAGGACTGAACATGGTAAATCCTGAAGAATACGCAAAAATAATCTTAAAAGGAAATCCAACATATATTGAGTGTAAAGGGTATGTAAATGTAGGAAATTCAAGAAAATATTTAACAATGGAAAATATGCCCTTTCACTATGAAATAGTTGAATTTGCAAAAAAGATAGCTGAATTTACTGGATATAATATTATTGACGATCACCCACCCAGTCGAGTTGTTCTATTATCAAGGTTAAAAAAACCAATAAGATTTAGTTAAAATTAATTATTTATCTGCACTATATTTGTTATCATCATTCTTATTGATATAAAATTTTTAAAATCAAACTTTGTGCCCATGTTTTTATGTTTTTCAGGTGTATTTCACGCTTAATAATTTTATATTTATATCTATTTTTCGCTATTATTATTAATTTTAATTCATTTTTAATTGTTTCAATTTTATTTATATGCCTAAAAAATAAAATATTCTCAATACAAATGACATTAAATAATATTATAGGAATAGTCCAATAAAATATGAATTGTATATGTGTTGCATCCTAATATTTTATCTAAAAAATTTCTTCTTATAATAAATTGTTTTGTAGCGAGATTAATATATTTTTCAACTTTATTATAATCAGGATAGTTTACGGATCGTCTTTTCATTATTTCTATTGACGATTTTAAAATAGAATACCTTTCATATTAACTTATTGTCCCTAAAACCACTGCGCCAACTGCAACAAATAATGCAACATCTATATAACCTATAAATGATTTAATCGAGAATAGGATATTAGTGTTAATTCTTATATTGGATAAAATAAAACTTTTTAGATTTTTAAATATATTTAACTGAAGGTCTTCCTTTCCAAATTATATCCAATTCATCCGAAGAATCGTTAAACTCGAAAATATACATATTAATTCCACATTATCTCAGTGTAAACTAATTTAAAGTTCATATGCTGCTTTTATTTCATTATAAATTTTCATTAAGTTCCCCTTAAAATCATCTTTTTTGAATTGCACGCCGCGTAGACGTTTAAGAAGGGGTGGAATATCATCAATAGATTCAAAAATGGGTATAATTTTCCGCTTATAAATAAGAGCTGTTTCCCATTCTGTTTTGATAGGATCTGATTTGAGCGCATTTTTGGAACAGAATAATATGAAAATATCGCATTCAGGAATATTTTCATTCATATATTCTATTATACTACCATGCGCATATTGCTGCCAATACAAAACTTCTTCAAATTCTTGAAATTGCCTTAAATATTCGACAATTTTTGGTATTTGGAAATATTTTTCGTCTTTGGTAGCATAACTGATAAAAATTTTTAATTTTTGTTTTGGTTCAATTTTATATTTTTGAGATTTTGGCTTTAACTCTGATTTTGATATTTTTTTGGTTGCTACCTCTTGATATTTATCTATTTTTTCGGTAATTGCTTTACCTTCTTTTAATTTCTTTTTAAAAATTTTACTTCTTACGATTAACACAGAGGCAATTGTTAAAACTATATTAATAATAATTATTATAATAATTAAAATCATTAAAATAATAGGATTTGACCACAAATTGTATGGATCAAAACCATGATTAATTTCCCAACCATCTGAATATCCGTCATTATCACTATCTTTAAAATCAAATAGATACAAGTTTCCATTCTTAACACTTACCTTATTACCTACAACAATATATGTGCTGTTGCTTGATATTGCTACCGTTTCAACTTTATATCCAGTTGTATAAGACCATAAGGGAGTTGAACTACTATTACTAAATAAATATACATTATGATCTTCACTTCCAGCTACAATATATTTTCCATCATCTGAAATTGCTACGGATGGCACCCAATAACATCCAGTTGTATAAGACCATAAGGGAGTTGAACTATTATTACTAAATAAATATACGTTATGATCTTCACTTCCAGCTACAATATATTTTCCATCATCTGAAATTGCTACGGATGACACCAGATCTACAGTTTGATAAGACCATAAGGGGATTGAACTTATATTATTAAACAGATAAATTTTATCACTTCCTGCTACAATATATTGTCCATCACTTGAGATCGCTATCGTAATAATCCCACCTTCTGTCTGATATGACCATATCGGATTTGAATAAGTTCTATTAAAGTAATATATGTTTTTCTCATCATCTCCAGCTACAATATACTTTCCATCATCTGATATTGCCACTGATCTTACAGCCGAAACTGTTTGATAAGACCATAAAGGAGTAGAACTTGTATTAGTGAAGAAATAAATCTTATTATCAAAACCTCCAGCAACTAAATATCTACCATTATTTGAAATAGCCACAGAATTAATACCTGATCCTGTTTGATATGACCATATGGGTGTTGAGTTCTCTCTATTGAAAAAATATACCTTACAATCATAACTTCCAGCAACTAAATATCTACCATTATTTGAAATAGCCACAGAATTAATACCTGAT